>PAAU01000021.1 GCA_002699445.1 Micrococcales bacterium
CACCTTATTCACTAATTCATTTGGATTTCAAGGGCCCTCTTAAAGGATCAGAGGAATACGACAACATCTTGGTGGTGGTATGTGCGTTGACTCGATTTGTGGTGTACATTCCCACTGTTGGGCGTGCGGCGACTACGGTCTTTCGAGAATTAGTGAATAAGGTGTTCTCAGTCTTTGGTCCGCCGCGCGCTATTGTGTCGGACAATGCTAACGAGTTCCGAGGCGAACTTGCAAGTGAGATGGCCAAGTACTTGGGTTATCGGAAGGTCCATGTGTTACCTTGGCACCCTCAGGCTAATGGCTTGGCTGAGGCTGCGGTAAAGCGAATCAAACTTCTTCTGGCTAGGCACACTAAGCGATTCAATCAATGGCATAAAGTACTACCTTTGGCTCAGTATGCCCTTAACTCATCAATGCATTATGGTCTTCAGAAGCACCAAGGTATGAGCGCGTTTGCTCTATTATTCGGACGAGAGCCAGTCGGTATGCCAGAGTTAGAGAACCCTGACTTGCTGCCTTGCGACGGAGATGGATTGGACTTCCTGAATTCACTAAAGCATCGTCTGGCTGTGCTGCATGAACACTTGAGGGCTACATCTGATGAGATTCGGTCGAAAAGACGCGCGCTTGCAGCTACGCGTTACCAACCACCCTCGAAACCGATTGCTGTGGGGGACTTGGTTTGGTTACAATATGGGAGCAAGTCTCGTGCTGCTCAGCTGGATCGTGGGGGTGAAGCTTTCCGTCATCCCTATAAGGTACTGGAGTTAACCCCTTTTGGTGCTAGGCTACAACCTACTGAAGGCGCGAGGCGTACCCTGGAGTGGCAACCCTTGCATAATCTGCAGCTGTCGCCTCCGCATTTTCATGATGACAATCCCTTGTATGATAGTCATGATGGGCTGACCTTAGCACCTGGTGTTGCTAGGCAGCGTACATTGACTCGTGTTGACCCATCCAATGCTTTGAGCGAGCTTGAGGAGGTCGGCCAGCCCCCGAATGATGACGGCACATACGAGGTTGAGAAGATCGTCTCCGCTCGCAAAATTGGCAACAAATGGCATGTGCTTATCAAATGGGTAGGTTGGGCTGAACCTTCTGAAGAATCTCGTACTTGGATGCACAACAACTGTGATGATCCTGAGATATTGGGTGATATTGAAAGGTGCATTGCCAATGCTCGGTTAGGCGATGCTATAGCAACCGAATATGGTCATGCTGTGGACTCTGAATCTGACTCTGATGCTGAAGAAGATGAGTCCACGATGGCATTGGTAGCCTCATATTCGACTACCGCGTCAGATCGCATGAATGTTGACATGAGAGTGTATCTGATCAACTATCTCCGTGCCTACAGATCAATGTGCTAGTGGCAGAGCGTCAAGACCATGCATGCCAGTTGCAATTGATAAAGTTTCTCGGTTGGAAAACTTTGTGAAATTTCCTTTCTGGGACAACTCTGCAGCTTGTCTCCTGGTGCTTGCTTCGCGTGTCGGTGTCGCTCGTGGTGTCGTGACGCTCGGTTCCTCCTTCTCCTTTGGACTCGCGAGTTGCTCGAAGTCGGTGACTGTTGACTTTACGTGGCTGACGATGGCTGATCACGTTAGTCTCTCGAAGCAGGAGAAGGCTGCGATCGAGCTCGAGTGGCAGCCGCTCGCCCAATCAGGAGTGCAGATGGTGGTGGCCACTAAAAGCCCCGCCGACACGATGCACTGCGTCTACTTGTACATTCATGGACAAGAGGCTTTCTTCCAATATCACGACAGTCCAAGCATGAACTGGGAGAGAGAACTCTACGTGAGCGGTGCCAACAATAAAAAAGAGGCGAGGCTCCTGGCTAAGATGGAGATCCTGGCGAGCGTCTCTCAAGTGAGGATTGCTGGTGGTACCCACACCATCATGGTCGTGAATTGAGGACGTCACGTCAGTGATTCGGTCAGGTTGTCGCCACAGGGGCAACATGCACGCATCCTGGAGAGGTACTTGGTGGTTTGGCGAGCCTGGTGAGGGAGTTGGCATCAGCACGTATGCGAGGGAGACGTTTGGTGATGTGGCTAGCCTGGTGAGGTAGCTCACAGGAGGGGGTTATGAATTGACCGGGAGCATGCGGGTCCGGCAGACGTAGCAGCTGGGCTACGTGGGCTGGGAGAGAGTGCCCTATTCCTTGCTGGCCACGTGACTTACCTAGTATGGCACGTGGTGTCGCGGGTACTGGGCGGGTACCCATTAATCACCGTGCGGTACTCACAGTGTACTGGTGTGTATGTACGCGGTGCGCGTTGAGTTCAGAGAAAAGCAGGGCGTAGCCTTTGGGTAGCCTCGTTCACTTGGTGCCGCTATATCGCTATATGCGATGGCAAGGGTGACTTCAAATGGTTTGAGAATCACGACTACGCTGCATGAGACCGGGCGATGCAGCCCTGGTACCTCCCTGCGGCAACCGATTGATCAATTCTTCCCACCTCGCAAAAGCACCTCGTCAAGAGACCTCGCTCAAAGCCCTCGCCTGCAGTGCGCTGCACCGGGCGGAAGCACTGCCGTAGTGCAGTGCCATCGAGCGAAGTACGATTGCGACGATCTGCAACTGCCGGACGAGCTGGACGAGCTCCCAGAAATGGTTGACCTCGCCAACCTGGTGCGCCAGGAAGCCTCGCCTTTTGCAAGTGTCAACGAGAGCGCGCGCGCGTTCTCTACCAGCGTCAACCTTACGAGACGTGCGTCGAAGCAGGAGTCCGATTGCATATCGGCAGACCCTTCCGCGCGTCGGAGTGACTTTGCGATGCCGGTTCACGAGCAAAGAGATGGATTGGCGTGCATGGCGAGCCTAGTCGCCGCCTGCGCGCCCGCACCGTACCGCCTGGCTGACTATACGTCATGCCTCTCGAAGACATATCTGACTTTACGTCAGATCCCCGATGTGCTCACCACCTGCCGACTGTACGTCGAGCTGAGTGGTGGCGCCGCTGTTGTCCTTGGCCGCAGCGCGCTGAGCGCGCTGCAACCTCGCGCGCTACCGCCAATGCTACTCCGCGAGACGCTGGAAGCTACGCACGTACGAGTGCGTGGAGCAGGAGGGACGTCTGGTCCGCTCGTGCTCGGACAGAATGCGTGGCTATATTCCGGGCCAAATCGCCGGCATCGAGCGGTGCTCATCGTTGGTGTCAACATACGGGGTGACGCCGTGCCGCCAATCGAGCTCTATAAGGTAACCGAGTGGATGCTAAACGATGTGGGGCGTGCCGTGCGAAGCAACCCAATGGAGGTACCACGGAGCCAGCTTGAGGTAGTCGAGCCAGTTCTGCACAGGTTCGAGCCAGGCAAGAGGGCATTTCATCACGTGTCCATGGTCAGAGTGGCTGCTCAACTGCTAGAAATCAAGAGCAGCGGCGAGCGCATTCCAGGCTACCTCATAGCGCGGGGCGATGGGTGCCTCGAAGTACCGGAGGTGGAGTTGGCAGGGAGCCCAGCAGTACTTTTACGATCTCAGAGCGGGCCCGCTGACGACGACAGCTCTCAGACGAGCTCACGTGCTGAATCTGATATCCCGCTTTATCTGGCGCCGCCGCTGGAGATGCTCTTCCGCAAGAGAGCCGCCACTGAAAGTGATCCGACCAAGCTGGGCGGCTACCAACTGATCTTGGCAGCCATCCGGGAACACGACGACCTGAGAGGGTGTTTCAATAGCACCTTTCGGAATGACCTTCGAGGAGTCAAGAGGGCGATGGACGTGCCGTCGGATAGTGCCAAGCTTGAGAGAGCCATCGACTTGTGCGTCAGTGAGGCTATCAACTATGTGCACCGTAACGGAACTATTGTGGCTGGTGCTGACGGAGCAGCTACCAAGCGATCGGGGCCTGCTGTGTTTGATCGCGGCCCTGGCGCGACCCGGCACAAGTCTGAGAGCCTGGGTGGACAAGCTGCTCTAGTTGGTGGGAGCTGTACGCCAACCTCTTCGGTTAGTCCTTGCGGGAATGGCACGAATATTGGAGGCGTCGTGATGAACTTGGCCAATCACCAACTCGCCATGTCGCGGGCTATGGCTTTCGGCGATCCGACTGTTCAGAGTACTGAGCACGCACTGATTCAGACTGTGCGTGCTATGTACGGGCCAAATGCGCTGAGTGCGGGGGGTAGTGATCGCGCGGATGTGCTGCCAAATGAGAACCCATTCTCTTATGCCACTCGAGATGCCGACTCTACGTCTGGCTCTATCGGTAATCGCGACGCTAGCTCGGTGCCAGGCTCTGGGGGTAGTGGTGCTGCCGACTTTACGTCTGGCTCCACAGGGCGTGAGGCTGTGGCCGGAAATACGGGCAGTAGCGTTGCTATATCTTCTGAAGGGCTTATTCTTGCGGATGGATTCAGCAAGGCCACGCTGAGTCCTATGCCGTTGCGTGGTGAGTCACTTGAGGACCATTCGGAGGAGGACGACTTTGACCGGCTGGCTGTGCGCTTAGCCGGCGGTCCCTTCGGATTGCTTCTGGACCAGGCTGTTGGCGACCAAGCTTACTGGGAAATCTGGGAGGACACTACACGGTCTCTTTTGAGGACTGGAGCACGCGCGGCAGGCCATTTGATGAGCCCTGGTGAAAGCCTGTTTGGTGCCGTGCTCGTCCGACCTAGTGCTAACTGTGGGAGTGGTTTGTCTCATTTGGACATCCAGGTCATCAGTCTGGGGGGCATGATCGTTTTGCCTAGCAACCCTGATTTCGGTC
Organism: Micrococcales bacterium; assembly: GCA_002699445.1. Lineage (GTDB taxonomy): Bacteria > Actinomycetota > Actinomycetes > S36-B12. Next base: position 4,716 of record PAAU01000021.1, read on the forward strand.
AACTGGTGGTGGCTCACGTGCTAGCTTTAGGCGACCAGTGGAGTCGGGCCAATCTGCTAAAAAGCCGCTGGGAAATAGTGCACGTGGTGTATGAATGCCTTACGGCCTGGACGCAAGATGAGGAATATCGACTCCCTGGCCTCCGAGGTGCTGAAATTCCCAAGCAGCTACTCATAATAGCCCGCTGTGACTATGTAAGGTTGCATTCGCTTCTTGCAAGCGCTGTACTGTTACGCCCGAAGGGTCGAGCTCGGCGGAATGACCTTGACTTAGAGCCACAGCATTGCCTTCTATCGAGGTATACCCACAAGTGTAATCGGCGTCAGGGCTGGGATGGAATCAACTTTTGCTTTTACACTCACTACCTGAGGCGCCGTATGTGTAAGAGTGAGGTTCGCTCGGTCGCGTGCGTATGGACGAATGTTGCCGGGGGTGAGGGCAACGAGCGTCGTTTCCGTCACTTTGGTTGGTGTACGGATTTCCAGCATCAGCGTGCTTGGTTTGATCCGCAGCATACTTGGCCTACGACTGCTGGGCCGGCTACGAGGAGATTCGTGCACCCGCGTATAGGTATGTCGACGGCTACCGAGGCTGATGAGACTCTTGCAATTGATCGTACCATTCAGGTGCCTGTCCCTCATGCCCTCGAGGTGGACTTCGCGAACGATTGGCAGTCACCGTGCCCTGATGATCCTATGCTACGGATCGGGATTCGATATGCTTTTCATTGGACTGTTGGCCAAGATAGGAAGCTGTTGGATACTGTGGTGCCTTGGTGTGTTCAGTGCTACCCTGGGATTGATCAAGGTGTCATTGTGGTTTTCACTGCACTAAAGCACGAGTATCGGTGGATACAATTTCAGCCGCTGTACGCCGTTGGGCACTGCTGTTCGTCTTGTCACCAGCTAGTGAATTTACTAGGGAGCCGAGCAGGTGATCGAGGGCTTGTTGGTTTGGTCGACCTACCTTGTGGGTTTGTGGTAGGCAGAGTGGCGGGGCGTGACTTGCACACGTATGCCACCCGCGCGGAATGCTACTCTTGGATTCGAGATGCCGAGGGTGCGGTCGCATCCCATAACTCGGAGCAGGGCTTAATGAGTCAACTGTTTGTTCGTCGAGTTAGTGATGGGCTTCACGCTGTGACTGACTGCAGCCAATACGGTCAGTTTGGCGGGCCGCAGCATGCTCAATATACTTACGCGTCGATGGCCACCATGGCGGTTGATCACTATGGGCGTGCCGTGCTGACATGTAACCTGCCTCGCCCAGGGTTGCAAGGTTTACCTCCAGACGTAGCGAGGTCCGCCATTGTACGCGCTGTCGACAGTGAACGCGCACCTATTCGATGCGGAGCGGTTCCTGTGGATGCGTCCTGTATCGAGTTCGAAGAGGGTGAATGCAGTTTTGCCACGGTGGCCTGCTTCCACACAGCTCAGGGGAATGCGCGGGGCCTTCGCGACGCTGTCCTCGAACACAGCTTGCTGCGTCTCCTTGCAACTGGTGATGACACGACTGGTCTTTGCCAGGTTCTGGCTTATTCAGGTGCGGTGAGCATACATTCCTTTCTGATGACTTTGGATTTCGTCCGTAAGGGAGCTGTGGTGCTATTTGGGCGTAAGGGAATTCAATGGGCTCTTGTGCTGACGCCGCCTTCGGCGGAAGGGGTGTGTGAATACATGCCTATGATGGTTGCTGATCGTGAGGGCGAGCCGAGGATCACTGGCCGAAAGGCTTTGCGCAGACGAGGCACTGGGTGCTTGCACTTAATGCCAATACGCTCTAGGCATCCCACGGGCACTAATTGGCCAGGCCCCAGCTTTGCTAGTATTGAGAGTGCTAGGCTGCAAGACTGGCTGCGCGAGCGGGGAGTGATCAAGGTTATTGATACTATTGGAAAGGACGCACCTACCATGAACAGTGATCTTCAGGTTCAGCTTGGATGCTGGCCGGCTGGTCTGATGCTCGGGGGGCTCACTTCGTTTGACGGGTCTTCAGGTGGCGGCTCGTCTTCCTCGTTCCCGTTTCAGAACATGCCCACTAATGAGCTTAGCACATGGCATCGGGCTGTGATTGAAGCTCATCGATGGCCTGATGCCACAGGGATGCTAATGCCTTTCAGTCTGGGGGGTGACATAGTACTCCGTGATCATGCCATGGAGGGTGAAGCTCTACTCAAGACTTATCTCATACGGGCAATGCGCATCGCTGGTGTTAATGGACCGAATTCTATCCAAGGCGTGATCAGCTTAGCTTTGTCCATCAGCTCCGTTGCGGGTCATGTTGAATTGGTCTTGTATGAGTGTCTACCCCAGTTGGGCGACAGTTGTCGCTCGCGGTGCTCGGACAAGGAGCTGAAACAATTGGTTATGGCTGCCGTCTATTTGGTGAACCAAGCACCTACTGGTGATTGCCAGGACCGCGACAGCGAAGGGCGAAGGCTGCCTGAACCGTTATGGCTTCGCAAGGAGGGGATACGTGCTCTTGCCCATTTCCTAGCGCATGATGCGTTGGACAACCTGAGTGAGACACTTAATGCTTACGGTGCTGTGATTGAGCTTGGAGGACGTGAGGTCGAGGAGATGAGGCGACGCACGGGGCCAGATCATTGCCCTCGCTTCTCTGTGGTTATCACTTTGGACGGCCGCACTGTCAGTAAGGATGCTGCTACGCTGATTGGAGCCCGTCGATTGGCTGCGTCTGCTCTACTTGGCCCAGACCGGTTGGCCGCTCTCCATGCGCGCCGCGTCCTTGCTTCACGGTCTTCGCCGATTGATGGCTCGGTGTCTGGTACTCCATTTGGTGATGTGGGTGTAGCGGAGCAGTCGCTACCGTCGGATGCTGCACTCCCTGCGAGTAGCCTGGCTATTCCAGAACCGGTGATTGATGATGAGAGGCCCTCGGTTCGACTGAGACTTGCTTTGGATGAGGGCGCCAGCCTGGGTGGTGTGGCTGAAGGCTCTGCTGCTGCGGGAGCTGCTCCATGGGTGCTTGATGTGGTAGGTGACCATAGTCTCCTGGAGGCGGTGCCTACCTCTGCGCTGCCCGGCTTGACCACTCCTGCAGAGTGCTCAGTTCAAAAGCTTTACTACCCGCCGACCTTTTTCAGGAGGAATCAGATCAAAGTCCCTGATGAAACTGGATGGGGTTGGTTCGTGCGGAAACAAGATATCCATCGCATCCTAGCCTCCGCGCACCATCTGGATGGGCTACCTTATGACCGCACTGAGGCTTATATCATTGACACGGGCAATGGGCTTATTGGTATGGTATGCCTAGTGATGAGAGAAGGGGGGGCTGCTGTGTTCTGCTCTTCTTCTGTACAGGATAGCAAACGCAGAGCTTTGGCTTCGTTGGTGCCTGCTGCTCATCGTTGGATCACCTCATTACGTCCTTCTGGTCCCACTACACCCATGGTTACTAGCACGCTCGTACCTCTTGGAGACGCTCCGCCGTCGGCTCCACCCTCTCCTCCTGGTGAAGTGTTTGACGTATCTGAGGGTGGGGCTGTGGACACGGCGGCCCGGGCGTTACAGAGGCGATGGAGGTATCGCCGGCAGGTCCGTTTGCCCGGCCATGCCAGGTACATCCGGCGCGTTGGCGGGGGCGGCCGGTCTGGGGTACTTGGAGACGCAACTGGGGTGTCACGCACACTGGCACCGTGGAGCCTGGCTTTTGGCTACTCGATGGGCTTGGAGTTTATTGGTGTGAAATTGCGACCTACTTCTTTGATCTTGTCTGAAGCTCCACCTTCGCCGCTGCCATCGCCGCCGAATTCGCTTTCTAGCTCTCGCTCGGTCACGCCAACCCCTTGTTACTCGAGCGAAGAGGAGATAGATCTTGATCCACCACACGGTCTCACCTTTTATGCCTCAGATGGGATGCATACTCCTCGTAGTCGACCGCCCGTTGGAGTGACAGGGCACGCCTTTTCGTCTCATCGTGTGATGCATGCTCATGGCTCGCCTTGGCTTTCGTCGCCGGAACTTATTTCGCTTGGGTTCCTGGCGCGCCGCAAGAGTGACCCCCTGCTGTATTTAGATTGGTCTCCATGTGGTGGCTCGACCACTACACCCACTAGGCTTACTGAGGCTCAGGATCAATCCTCTGGGCAGGCGATTGAACAGGTGCCTAAATTGCATGACAATGACGATCTTGGCACACCAGTCTGGTTGCAAGAGGCTGCGGCTGTGCTGGCTTCGCTGCCTATGATTCAATCTTTGGATGATGTAGTGGTGACCACTGATTCGAGCCCTATTGGAAAGTCCGGTAGTGATATTACCGAGCTTCTCAAGGGACTGGCGGAAGTTAGGAGTGGTCTGAACCAGACTGCGGCCCATAAGGCTTGGTTGCTTCAAGCAGAATCGAAGGAACTGCAAGACTTGTGCCTCATGCTAGGCTGTTGTGAAGAGGCCATCCTGCCAGCTTCCGACTCCTCCTTGAATTTCGAATGTGCTTCAGTAGGCTGGCTGCCCAAGACTGTATGCTATGAGAGATCTTCGTTGATGGCACCTGTGCGTGCGCCGGAGCTGATGTTGAGCTCCGTTTCGGTGGCGCTAGACTTGGTGAAGGAAAGATTACCATTGGTGCTCGTGCCTGGCCATGATGGCGGCCGACTTATGCCCGCCAGCAAGTCAAACCTAACCAGTGTCCTTATTGCTGCAGTGCTGGCAGCTGCAGGGGATGCTAATGGCTTGCCGAGTTGCTCGTACTGTCGCCATGCCGGACTGGTTGAGGGAGATCACCAGTGTGAATCGTGCAATGGTGTTTGCCTCCGTCTTGCTCTTGATGGTGAGTGGACCATATTGGATTGTGAAAAGATTACTCAAGAATTGGAGGATCAACTGCGTGAGGCTATCACACTGGTAATGCGTACTCTCGATGATTTGAACCGTTCAAACGAGTCGTTCACACGATCTTTGACTCTGAGGGGGATCCTACGTGCTCTGAATGAACCGAGTCAACTTGGTCTTCTAAATGAAGTGACGCAGGAGCTTACTGGTTTGGCCCTTGCTAATGAGCTTTTGATGAGTACCTTGGGTGTGTTCATGAATGACTTGACTGAGATTGTACGCAGTGTTCGGGAGGTTTTCCTCGAGTTACCAGAGCTCTGCGAGGAGGTGTACCAGCCACGTCTAGCCCCTCTACTTATGCTGATACATGGTCGTTTGATTGGCGCATTTCATACTAGTCGGGATGAGTCTACTCACGCGCAAGACATCTATCGTGAGCATGGCCAGCTAAGTGCTGTTGCTAATCTTGTGGTCAGCACTCATGTGGGCAGCGAAATTGTACCCAATAGTGCTGCTGCACCCGGCTCGTCACCACTGGTCGACCTACTGGTCAACACTTTACTGGTGGGCCGTTGTATTACACCTCGTTTGAGTTATCAGATGCCATTACCATGCCTTGAACTGCCTCGATCAGAGTTCAAGGTAGTGCCAATGCGTGCGTGGAGCCGGCGTTACCTAGCGCACATGATCGCATGTTCGCCTTGTTGTCTGAAGAGGCAGTGGCCACATCAAACGAAGCGGGCTCTAGAGCACCACCCGGTGATTACCGTACGAGGATCCTGGCAGGTCCACCCTTCCTCTGGTCGCATGAGTGATGATGCGTGGAATCTCTTACGCTATTTGACTGATGACTTATGTTCGCTCAAGGATGCCTCGGATATGACTGGGTTTATTGAGTTCTTGTTCTACTGGAGGTTTGTTCCGGCTGCGTTGCATGAATTGCTAATTGAGGCTGCTGAACCATGGATGCAGGCTGCACGTGATGTTGAGCTTTATGGTCTCGAGTGGGCCAGTGGTCTGAGCGATGGGTGGCCGCTGAAGGGTATGCGTGTGGGCTACTTTGGACCTGATGGAGCTGCTTTGTGCTTGTATGACGAAAGGTTGCTTGTTGATAGGGGAGACCTACGTGGGTGGTCACAACCTAGTCCGCCTCTTGGTGGACCTCCTTTCATGCGGGTAACGGACGAGATTGAATGGCCCTCGGGTGGCTCAGAGTCGCTGGGTGATTACTGGTATCAGTGTCGTGAGCGGTCTACTTGTGCTCCACGGGGCTATATTACATGCGGCTATCTTCCTCGTTCGCTGGCTAGACCTACGCGCCGTCGCTCTATCTCTTCAGCGTATCGATCAATTTTGATACGATTTGTGCTGGAGGATAGAACCGCGGAAGCGGTTACCAAAATCCAGAGAGCATGGCGGTATAGGCGTCAAACCAAAGGTGCAGGCCATGCCAGATACATCCGGCGTGTGGGTGGCGGTGGTGGCTCTGCTGGAGATAGTTCAGTACCCTCATCTGACTCCACACCGCCTGTTAACCCAAGTGAGCAAGCTCCGTCTGCTGCTGAAGTTGGTATTGCTGCTGCTTGTGCTGATGAGGCAGGAGGTGCTGCACCGGCTGGAGCTACTGCACCGGCTGGTGACTTACCAGCGACATTAGCTTCTGCGTGTTGCGCGTCTGGTGGAACTCTGCCTGAACCTACTCGGCCCATGCGCACGGCCTCGCGCTCTTCCAGTTCGAGGCGTCGTGCCGCCCCTGCAGGTGATGATCGCCTTTGGGTTGCAGGTGATTTTGGACGTGCTCCTGAGAGCAAGCTGCTGGCTGGTGCTACTCCGTTTGCTACACCAGCTCCTCTAGCTAGCAGTCGCAAGGAGCATCCTGGCCGCGCGCAAGGCCCGATGCCGGCGCCTCCAATCGGGTGGGATGCTGTACCCCGTGTGCCTAGCATTGGAGATGAATTGCAACCAGCGGGAATACTCCGCTCTCCTTCTATTGTGAAACCTGCAATGTCTCCAAGTCGGAGCGGTGACTTGCGCCCCGTTGATCCTTCTGACTTGGGCTTACACTCTGCGTTTGCGTCAGCTATAGCCATGCGTAACAGGTGCTCGATCTCGGCTTCTATTCAGCCGGTTGCAGCTAAAGGTCTGGCTCCTGGCGCTTCATTGCCGCACACACCGACTGGCAGTAGAAGTGCTGCTGACGGACCGGGTGGCCAACCTGGCAGTGGTGCATCTGAACGGCCTGGCTCTGGTGGGGGTCACACTCCCGCTCATGAGAATGACTTTGCTGATGAGGAAGATGAGGCTGATGACCCTGATGATGAGGATGACGACGACCCTGAAGATGGTGATGGACCGTACCGTGGGAGGTCAGGTGGGTGGCTTCCGCCGCAGCGTACTTCCCGTGACGAGTTGCGCGCTAATG
>PAAU01000022.1 GCA_002699445.1 Micrococcales bacterium
GCTGACGTCATCGGTCTGCAAGAAGCGTCTAACTCCAACAACCAACGAGCCGACGTTGCTGCTGCCATGAATGAATCGGGATACACACTGGTTCCGGAAGTATCAGAATGCGCTGACGACTGCGTCGACGGCGCCGGTATTCTTTTCCGGCGCAGCACAGTCCAACTCGCCACACCTCCTACCGGTGGTCCAAGTTCCGGGCTGGTCTCTTTCGAAAGCCTGACCGGTCCGGAAGCCTACGGGAGTCTTCGTGATCGGGGATTTGCCTGGGCTCTGTTAGAACACTCCGCTACGGGTAAGAAATTTCTGGCAGCATCCATTCACCTTTCCAGCGATCAGACGGCTCAAGGCGAGCTTTCACGCCAAGCTTCAGCCCGAGCCCTCACTCCCTGGCTCCGCAACCTGGCTAACAGTTGGGGCTTAACCGATATGCCGATCTTCATCGCGGGTGACCTGAACTCGTATCCCGGCCGGAATCCTGGTGGTGCGCAAGCTATCTTCGCCGAGGCAGGCTTCACCGATGGCTACTACTCCAAACGCGAAAAGAACGCTCGGTACGCCACCAGTAACTTCGCGAATGGTGCTGGTGGCTGGCCTGAACGTCCGATCAAGTTCTCCGGACAACCACCACGAATTGATTACATCTGGGGTGCAAGCGCCCGCGCTACACGAATCCCCATGAAATACGAGGTTGTCATCAGAACCACCAGTGACGGTGACTTCAATCCCTCTTATCAAGGTTCTGATCACAACCTGGTTGTCGTAAAGTGGAAACTGCCCGCAGGGTAGGCGGTCATTAGTTCGTGGGAACTGAGTGGGTACCTGTGGCTCCGCGTGGGCTGCTTCGCAACCACTCTGAACCTATGATCTTGGAGGCCACTAATGAGTCACTCCGCTTCAGGTGCCGCGTCGCATCAGGATGGCGAGCCTGGCTCCGAGGATCAGCCTAGTTTCAGCCGGCGACTACTGGGCGGAGTCGTCGTAACGGTACTCATGCTCACTCTTCCGGCCGTTGTCGGATACTTGGTGGGTGGTCAATCTATTTCCGCAGCCACCGGGGCGGCCGAAGGAAGCCTGGTTGGCTTACTGATCGCCATCAGCTCTGGGCAACGACGAGTTCTACTATTCTTGCCCGCACTGGCGATTGCAGCCTTAGCCGGTTACGGCCTTTACGGCACCTGGTGGTGGGTTCTCGCCTGCATATCTTTAGCCGCGATCACCGGATGGCAGGCACGCAACGGCCTACACCTACCCTTTGCCCTTACAGCAATACTATTTTGTGTCGCCCGACCAAATGATCAAGAATTTAATATTTTGATATTCACCATCGCAATCGTCTTCGGAGCTCTCTGGGGCTTGTTCCTCTCCCGCAAGATAGGAGCCCCAAAGAACATTGCGTTCGACCCGGTAGAGAATCGTTCGGCTTTGTTATACGCAGGTGTACTGACGCTGGCGGTATCCGTCGCCTGTCTGATGATGATGTGGTTGGATAATCCGCAAGGCTATTGGCTGCCCATGACAGTTTTCATTTTGGCTATCCCTAAACCCGGGGTGAATCTTGCCCAACGCGCCACTCACCGTCTCCTGGGGACCCTTATCGGTGTCACATTGGCCTATCTCACTATTTTGATCGGTTCACCCGACCTACTCTCACTCGCACTAGCCTCCGGACTCCTTGTAGTGGCTTTCGTCGTGCGGGAACCAGATTGGCTGAATCAGGCCGTGATCTCGGCAGCCGTAGTTCTGGTGATGACACCCATCTACGGAAGTGAAGTCGGTGGGTCACGATTACTCTTGACTGGTCTGGCCGCGCTGATCTCCGTCGGGGCATTGGTCTTATGGACTCGTTGGAGCAGTACCGACCCCGTCGTGAAACAAAATGATGAAGACATAAAAAAAACCATTACTACCTTTGCTGATGCTCGCGATTCGGACGACTGAATCTCGTCAGAAGTTGCGGGTTGACCAGTTGGCCTCAAAATACAGACATGAGGCCAACTCCGGATCCGACTCGACCTGGGCAAGAATCCGTCTGGGATTATCCACGTCCGCCGGCACTGGTACCCAGCTCGGAACTGGTGAAGGTCTGGTTTGGCGGCGAACTGATTGCCGAGACACATTCATCATTTCGAGTCTTGGAAACTTCTCACGCTCCCGCCTACTACTTGCCAAATTCTGATGTTAGTCCTGGCGTCGTCCACGCTAACGACAACACCTCCTGGTGCGAGTTCAAAGGAATAGCGCGATACGGTGATCTGGTCGTTGGAGACGAGATTTCGCCGAACGCCTGCTGGTGGTATCCCGAGCCTTCACCGGGATACGAAGAACTCATCGACACTATGTCGTTCTACCCACAACGAGTTTCCGAATGCGAAGTTGATGGGGAAACGGTCACACCACTGCCGAGTGCCTTTTACGGAGACTGGCCAACCTCTCGCATCACCGGACCATACAAAGGTGCTCCGGGTACAGAAGGCTGGTAACTGCCCCGGTCTGCAGTTACCGATTCAACCACTGGGATGATAACCAGGTGTTTGCTTTTGAGGTCGTCGACTCACTGCCTGGTCCCGACGGTCTGCCTACCCTAGGCCGGACGGGAACTATCACCACACCGCACGGCGAGATAAAGACTCCCGCATTTATACCTGTGGGCACTAAGGCCACCTTGAAAGCTCTCACACCTGCGGATCTGGCGGCGAGCGAGTCTCAGGCTGTCCTGGCGAATGCCTACCATCTCTACCTGCAACCCGGATCCGATCTGATCGACCAAGCAGGCGGCTTAGGGCAGTTCATGGGATGGGACGGACCGACCTTTACCGACAGCGGTGGATTCCAAGTGATGTCGCTAGGAGTTGGATTCAAGAAAGTACTGGCAATGGACGCCAAAGGCATCGCGAACGACGAGGTAATCGCTAAAGGAAAAGACCGACTGGCGCATGTTGATGATGATGGCGTGACCTTTAAGTCGCATCTCGATGGCTCCATGCACCGGTTCACCCCTGAGGTTTCAATGCAGGTGCAGCACCAGATCGGCGCTGACATCATTTTCGCTTTCGATGAGTGCACAACCCTGATGAACACCCGTGCTTATCAAGAGCAATCGTTGGATCGAACTGCAGCGTGGGCTCGGCGTTGCATCTTAGAACACGAGCGGTTGACCGAACAGCGTGCCGATCATCCATACCAGGCTCTCTTCGGCGTCATCCAAGGAGCACAGTACGAGGATCTTCGGCGTGCAGCTGCGCGCGATCTGGCTGGACTCGGCTTCGATGGTTTCGGTATTGGTGGAGCCTTGGAGAAAGAACGGCTAGGCGAAATTGTCGGTTGGGTCAATCAAGAGCTACCTCGCGACAAACCACGCCACCTGCTCGGCATCGGTGAACCAGACGATCTCTTTGTCGCTATCGAGCAGGGTGCCGATACTTTCGACTGCGTCACGCCTTCTCGAGTGGCTCGGAATGCGTCGCTATTCACCGACACTGGTCGGTTCAATATCACCAGCGCCATCAACCGTCGCACCTTCGAACCTGTTCAGGACGACTGCGACTGCTATACCTGCACTCACTTCACTCGGGCCTACTTGCACCATCTTTTCAAGGCTAAGGAGATGCTCGCTTCGACTCTGGCGACTATCCACAACGTGCGATACATCGTGAGACTTGTCGATCGGATCCGACAGGCAATTTCGGACGGACACTTTTACCCATTCCGAGATGAATTCCTTGGCCAGTTCTATAGCACTCGCGCCTAGGTCCTGGCCGCTGGCTCCGATTCAGAATAGCTGGGTTCACTTCGCTTTACTGCTCGAACAACCTGGTATGTAACCGGGAGTAAAACCGCCTCGACCACCGTCTTGTAGAGGTAACCAATGAGGACATAGTTAATGAACTCAGCACCCGTGATGATGCCGTAAAACGCAATGGTGCAAAAAACGACCGTATCGGCGAGCTGCCCGACGGCGGTTGAACCCAGGAGTCGAACCCAGAGGTACTTTTCGTCGGTTCGCTCCTTGATCCACACTAAGACGTAGGCGTTAAGAAGTTGCCCTACTAGATAGCCGCACAAACTGGCTAGGACTATTCGCGGTACGAATCCCAGTACAGCCTCGAATGCCTCTTGATTTTCCCAGTCTGCCGCCGGCGGGGAGATCTGCACCAGAAAAAATGTGAGAGCAGCCAGCGCGCCCATGAGAAAGCCGAGGAAGATCGCTTTGCGAGCGGCCTTGAACCCGTAGACCTCCGCAAGTACATCTCCAATGATATAGACAAGCGGAAAGAGGAAGGCCCCACCGTCCGTGATAATCGGAAACTCAAATCCTGCCACCGAGAACGGACCGAACTCGATGAGTTTTACGGCCCCAATATTTGAGATGAGCAACAAAGAAACGAATACGACGACGATCGTCGTGTAGTTCCCTCGAGGGACCTTGGCAAAGCGCGGCTCTCGGGCACTCTCCTCAGGCAGGGTGGACGCGGTGTGCTGATCTGGCATATCAGCGATTGTGACAAGAACAACCAAATGAAACGACAGCGGGTACCTTCCTCCACCAACCCGCTCGGCTGCACCACCCTGCCGGCGATCTACCAAGCCTGCTAGAAAAGTGTTGTGACAAACACTTCCGAGCAACCTCATGCACTGCGTCGTTGGCATGAAGTGGTAGCGAGTCGTGATCCCGTTATGTTGACGGAGCTGCTGGCCGAAGACGCTACTTTCCATTCCCCCGTGCTGTTCGCGCCACAACGCGGCAGAGATACGACCGCGTTGTACCTAGTGGGAGCGATGCACGTACTAGCCAATGACTCTTTTCACTACGTACGTGAAGTGGCCGGGGACCGCGACGCGGTACTGGAATTTGTGGCTGAGGTGGATGACATCCATATTAACGGAGTCGACATGATTGCCTGGGATCACAACGACCAGATTACGGATTTCAAAGTGATGCTTCGGCCGCTCCGTGCCATTCAGCTCGTGCAACAGAAAATGGCTGATCTACTCCAGGCTATGGAAAAAGATGAGAGCATCGACGAACTCGCCTGAGGGCTACCGATGAGCCATCGGCACCCGGCCAATCTTCTGAAATCCTAGGTCTCGCCACAAGCGAACTGCTCGTGGGTTTGGGGTAAGGACTAGGTCGAACTGAATCGCACGAAATCCCCGAATCCGGTCTATCTTCATCGATTCCAGGCACATCGCTCGACCCACTCCAAGTCCAGTCGAATCAGCAGCGGTTGCGCAGCCGCAGTTGGCGACATGGGCACCGGGTCTCGGCTGATTAAGTTTTAAGAATGAGCTCCCAACAACTTCGTCTCCGCGAGCCGCGACGCGGACTCCGTGTTCCGCGGTAAACCAGCAATCCTGAATCTGTTTGCGGGCAAGATCCGGCTCGATCGCATAGCTCTTCCCGCTACGCACTACTGTCTCAGTGATGTCGACTACAGCGTTGACCTCCTGTGGCTGGATCCCCCCTATGGATAGTTCGGCATCGTGCATTTCAATCCTCGTATCACGAACTACGGCTGCGGCTCTCAATGAAACGTTATCGTTCAGCTGCCGCACGCCCTTGGTATGAGATCCGATCGTGCACGGGATCTACACCAACTTCACGCGAGACCACGCCGCGGACCCGCCGCAGGGCTTCGACTTGAGACTCGAGTTAAGGGGGAATGGGAGGCCACCTCGCGCTTGAGGACGGCAGGGTGGAAAATGGTTAGTACAGGAGGGCTCATGGCTGCGGTAACTATGGGGGCACAAGATCAACTCTGGTTGGCAATGGATCGTCCCCACAATCTTATGGTGGTCGAAGGGGCGCTTCTTCTCGACGGAGTCCCAGACGAATCTGCTGTGGAAACCGTAATGCAGGATTTGGTGGATCGGCACCCAGTATTCGGCCGACGCGCAGAGAGCATCCACGGGAAATGGTCCTGGAGCGACGACCCAAGGTTTCGTGTATCCGACCACATCACTTGGGAGAGATTCCCCGAGCCGGTCACCCGCCAATACGTTCAAGATTTCTTAGCTGACCGACGGTCGGAGCCTCTGCAACGGGACAGACCGTTGTGGCAGATCCACATGATCACGCCCGTCGAGATGGCGGATGGTCTGATCGGTACGGCTATGGTGGCTCGTTTTCATCATGCAATCGCGGATGGAGTTCGACTCACTCAGGTGATGCTGAGTCTGTGTGAAGGTGGGACCGCCGTGCCAGGCACCGGCACGGGTACAAGGAGCAACCAGAACTCTACGATATCCGTGGCCCAACGTGCCGAGCGATTCGCGGACTCAGCTTCGTCCGGGCTACGCCAAAGTCTGGTCGAGATCGAAACGGTGGCGAAGGAACCTTCCCAGGCCCTCACAAGTTTGCCAGAACGATTTATTTCCCTAGGACTTCGAGGCGTTACGGAAGGTATTGACCTACTCAAACATCCCGATCGAACCCTCGATCGTCTTGACGATATGGGTGCCGGAGACCTGCGCGGCACGAACAACATCGGAACCGTAGCCAAACTACTCTTCACTACGGCGCCTAATACCGCTTGGAGTGGCGAGCCTGGAATCGCAAAGGCTGTGGCATGGACTGATCCAGTACCGCTGCAGGAAATCGCAGCAACGGGGAAATCACTAGGAGCTACTGTTAACGACGTCCTTTTGGCGGCAGTGGCCGGAGGGATCGACGCCTACCTACAGGCCAAAGGAGCTCCCGTTGCGGAGATTACCTGGATGGTTCCGGTCAATGTAAAACCATTCGCAGACAATCTCCCAGCAGAGCTCGGAAATCATTTCGCCCTCGTCATGCTTCCCATGCCCCTCAGCGCGGACGAGACTATCGATCGAGTTGATCAGCTCCATCAACGGATGTCACGAATAAAGCACTCGGATGAAGCAGCGCTCACCTTCACTCTGCAGCAACTTATCTCGTCATCACCGGGCCCTGTCGCTGCTGGCCTTACTTCGTTCTTCGCCGACAAAGCCGTAGGAGTCCTGACAAACGTTCCGGGTCCGCAGGCGCCGATGACCTTTGCGGGCAAGAAGGTCTCACAGGTTGTCGGCTTTGCCCCATGCACTGGAAATCAGCCGATGACTGTCGCAATATTTAGCTATGACGGTGGCGTCACTCTCGGGTTGGCTACCGACAAACAGCTCTTGCCGGACCCGGATGTGCTGGCTCAGCTCATCCTCGACGAACTGCAGGCGCTTCATGTGCAGGCCGTGGATGTCAGTGCCGGTTCGTAGGCCGCTCACGCGGAAGGTTGCACAAAGTTTCATCAGGCATCAGACCAGTACGATTTCCCTCGATCACTCAGTACCCAGCGCATGCAGCGAGTCGTCGCAGAGCCGGAATTTAGTCCAATCAGTCTGCGGCTGGGCTCCGTGACCAAGGTAGAAGTCAATAGCTGGGGTATTCCAGTTCAGAGCGGACCATTCCAGTCGGGTGTATCCGTTGTCGACACAACGACGGGCGAGACTAGCCAACAACTCGTGCCCTAGACCGAATCCGCGAGCCGCAGGTCTGACGTAGAGATCCTCCAGATAGATCCCGTGCGCACCTTCCCAAGTCGAAAAAGTCAAGTACCACAAAGCCATGCCCAGCAGCGGAGCATTTGGCGAGCCGGTTGCAGTCGCAACATCGCAGTAGGCAGCCGGCATGGAATGAGGCCCATCCCCGCCCTCGAAGAGGACCCGTGTCAGATCAGAGGTGGTGGTTTTCACGGCTTCCGGCTCACGTTCGTGTTCAGCCAGTTCTTGGATCATCGCCAAAATATCGGGCACATCAGTGGGTTCCGCCGCACGAATCGACCAGTCAGACATTGCCATAGGCTACCGAAAGTTATCGCGACTTAGCGCTCTTCAACAGACTGAAGCGCATACAACTTAGTCGGGGAAGCGCCCCCGGCAGGATTCGAACCTGCGCGCATGGCTCCGGAGGCCACCGCTCTATCCCCTGAGCTACGGGGGCTGGGGAAAACTAGGCTATCAGCCGCGGACCTAGCCACCCGACTGCTGGGTTCCTTGCCTGAGCACAGGTGCCACTGCGATCGCTGCACATGCCACCGCAATCAACGTCCCAGCTAGGAGGGTACGTCGCGCACCACGATTGGCGCGATAGTCCATGACTCCGCCACGGCTATTTGTCGACATTGCCGACCCGAGCGATAGCGATGAGAGCATCGACCCAATCGAGAGAGAGGAGCCCACGCTGCATACCGAACCGAACGAGCCTACTGATCCGATACTCAGCGCCGACCCGGTCGATCCAATCGACAAGATCGAGCGGTGAGAAGCGATGCTCCATCGGCTTGATGGTGGCGGCACCACCGAGATATCCGTTTCAGATGACATTTTGATCCACCTGCCTAACCAGCAGTCTCTGTGCAACCGCAGCCAAAACGACTGCTCCCTGTCGAGGTTACTACCGAAAGATCTTGGCTCGCCTATAAAGTTACGGCCTCGCGCTCCCACGATTTACTCGCTCCGCTCGCTAGGCTCCTGCTAGGCAACACTGGTCCGGCGCTCACCAGGAGGCAACATGTCTACATCTGTCCCACCGGACGGTAATAATTCGGGACCGCCAGATATGCCACCCCCGATGACCCCTCCGCCTCCAATGTCCCGATCAGATGCGCCGGTTTCCGCAGAATCACCAAAAGATCTCCCATCAGGAATGCCTCCCACCGGGTCGCCCGCATCTGCTGAGGGTGTCGGCACGGATGCCATAATCACCATGCCTCCCACCATGGTGCTGCCCCCAGAGTCGTCCGAGGGTACAACGCTCCCTCCTCCCACTGGCCCTCCGACGCCGAGCGCTTCACAGACCACGAACCCCGAACTAGAGGCCGCAGAAGACGAAGCGGCTGTTTCGAATCGCAAGCAGCTCACTGCCTTCAAATATGCGACCGCAATTCTTGCCGTACTTTCAATTCTGCTCTTCATCTTCACCGTGTATCTGAATGCTCAATACAACAGTCTGCGCGATCAGACCCGCGGCGAAATTGATTCACTCACGCAACAAGTACAGGCTCTCCAGGTAGCCGCCGGTGGGGTCCTGGCCACTGAAGCCCAGGAGATCGGGGTGCTACAAGATGAAGTCCAGCGCCTCCAGTCCCAACTTGAAGGTACCGAAAAGGATCTAGCGAAACAGTCCGCCGCTCTCTCTGGAGCTCAAAAGGACTACCAACAGCTCGAAAAGCAGGCTCAGAAGCGCCAAGCTAGCAACAACGACAAACTCAAAGCCGCGGAAGCCGAGGCAGAGTTGGCCTCGCGATGCGCAACTGTTGCCTACTCTGGCCTCATCGCAATCTACGAGAGTTTCGACGTTGAGACGATCCGTGAAGTGGCGGCGATCCTGCGCGAGTCAAGCGCTTCCTGCGAGCAGATAATCGGATAACCGAAGCCAGTTAGCGCGGGTAAGCACACAACTCGACTGTCCCTCGCCAACTTTCACCGGAATCCAAGACACGCCACCCCACATCTAAGCCACGCTCGGTAAGATGCACCGCATCGGTCGGACAGGTGTAAGGCTCAAGCGCGAACGCCTCTCGATTGGGCGGAGTGAAAGCCACGAGATCACGGAAAGAGCTGTCACAACGAACTGCTAGTTTTACCGCTGAGCCAGTCATAGTGGCACGCTCCATCAAGCCGTCGGAGTCGGGAACGAACGGTCGCAATCCAGTCAAAATATCGTCGAGTTGTCGTGCCCCAAGGATGGTGGAGGACCGAAGATCCGTATCACCGGAAACTGGCCGTACCTCACCAGTGGGAATGGAATCTTTCAATACCCAGTAGTTACTGGCTCGACATTCCACTAGTAACTCATCCACCGAAGTGTCGCCCAATGATGAAAAATACGGGTGATAACCCAGTCCGAATGGCACCGGCTTATCATCGACGTTGGTAACGAGTGCGGAAATACGCAGGGACGTGTCAGCCAAGGTAAATGTCATCCGAAGTTCCAAATCTCCGGGCCACTCCCTTAACCGGTCTGAGGCATCTCGGCTAATTCGGAACGTCGCGGCGACGCTCGATTCGTCGACTTTAGTAAAGTCACGCCAAGCAGTCTTGGCGCAGAAGCCATGTATGGCGTTCGGGTCGCCCGGCTTGGCCGGTGATAGCTCATAGTCTTGGCCTCGGAACTGAAACGACGCTCCGGCGATCCGATTCGGAAACGGAAATAGGATCGGAATGCCGCTGCGGGTCCCACTGCCACCGGACAGTACGTCCGGCTCAGCATGAACCATGCCAACGGTTTCTTCGCCAACTGGCACTTGCCAGTCGATCAGGTTGAAACCAACCTCGGGAAAGAATGTGGCGCTGGCCCCGCCAGGACTCGTCACCCGGACCAAGGTGCTTGGAGGATCTATCCGCAGCAACTTCCCTTCACGATCAGTGACATCAATCTTGTTTCCAGTGGGGTCTATCTGAACAGCCATACTGGGACTTTAGGCAACCTCGGGCTCCGATGCTGATCCTCGCTCAGATTTGGGGTGCCCTACGCAGATTCCATTGCTGAAGTAATCGATAGCGTGGAGTCCGTCCTGTCGATGACTCCACGAGAGCCAGCTTTCTAGGCAACCACGTTGGTCCGAGGTAGTTTCCCAGATCGGCGTGGAAGACCTGTGCCGCACTAGCGGATGTGCTTCGCGCGACTGTGACATGCGCATGGAAACTCCGATCCTGGGCATCCAGTCCCGATCGATGAGCTAGTCCTTCGGCCATTCCTTGCAACCAGCTACCGCCTTCTACGCCGACCCAAAGGGCCGTATTGAACCGTCCAGTTCCAGCAATGCGTAGATTCGCGGCTTCAGCCGTACGTGCGGCGGCGGCAGCAGTCCGACAGACTTGCTCCCGTTCTTTCCGATCACGGTTGCCTAAAAAAGCAAGCGTGATGTGCCAGTGAGATTCTGGCTCCCAACTGACGTCGTCCGCCAGCATCGAGCGCAACGACCGGGTCGCAGTTACCAGATCCGCACTCACCTCGGGCGCCAGTTGTAGCGCAAGGAAAAGGCGATCAATGAGTGGCATCCGACTCCATCGGGAGGAATGAGGTCTTCATGCTGAGAGTGCGTCCAACTGTTGGCTGAGCATCGACGACATCCTGGGAGACAAAGCGGGGCGCAATGCCTCGTACATCGAGCGGTAGTACCAGCGAGTGCCTTCTGCCCCACCTGAAAAACGCTCGAAGTGCCTCTCACCGTCGAGATTAACTCCGGCTACTGTCGCGGTCAGGTTGTGCAACTTGTCGCAGCCGATGACGAGACAAGCGCCGGGATCTCGTGACTCGTTCCCATCGGATTGAGCGGCAAGGGCTCTCACTCGAGCGATGTGATCTTCTTTTCGCGTTCGCCACGGCGGCACTAATTCGGGATCAGTTTCCAGGCTATCGCTCGCCACTCGAACGACCCCGGCTACGCGGTCGCCGAACATAGATCGAATTTCATTGAGTTTCGGTTCACCACCGACATCCTCGGCCACATCATGGAGCAGCGCCGCAATCACTAACTCTTCCATCTCATGCTCGAATCGCTCGTCGCCCCAGCCTTGCTCTAACACCAGCGCAGCCACTGTCATGGGGTGACCGATGTAGGGAGTCTGCTGCGCATCTTTGCGGACTTGACCCGCGTGCTGCGTAGCTGCGTAGGCCATGGCCATCGGCAAGCGGACGGAGTAGCGGGAATCTGGGGGCATAACCAGTTCCGCTGGACCGCCTAGATCTTCCGATGACTGGCCCGGAGGCTCTTCACTATCAAACTGCACGCCTTCACGTTAGTGCCGACAGCACTTTCTCGCGATTGCTTCGCTCCGAAGGTTTATTTGGGCCGTCAACGGATAAGGATTAAGCGAGAGACCAAACGGGTCGACACGGAACTTGAGGAGACACCATGAATCGAAATGATCTCGGCACCAACTTTGCCATCCGCGATGAGGATCGCGCCGTCTTGGCAGAGGTTGTCGGTCTTTGGACTTTGATGTGACGGATGAGCGGTAGACCAGCGCCAGTGGGCCGACCTAGTGGTAATGCACCAGTCACTAGGGAGGTATCGATTTCCGGTGCTGGTTCTCACCAGAACTCAGTATCAGTTGTTTGACCGTATCAAGGTGCGTCGATGCCGTGGCACCAAAAAGCAACCCGCTCTAAGTGATTTCGTTTGATCCCTTGAGTGGGTTCACCTGGTAACGAAGACGGTAGGCTCAGGGAGTGCGCAACCGACGCCCACTCCTACTGCTGGAGTCGGCCAATTTGGTGGCGGTCACCTCCAACGCTCTACTGATGCTGACAATTCCATGGCTAATCCTGGAACGAACTGATTCGCCACTAGCTGCGGGAGTGGCCGGGGCACTCACTGGTATTCCCGGGATTCTTCTGGCCCCGATCGCAGGCGCACTAGTCGATCGATGGGGTCGAAAAACCGTTTCGGTTGGATCGGACGTACTGAGTGCTATCTCAGTAGCCCTCTTTCCGCTTGCCGATAGTCTTGGACTCCTTGATCTTTGGCTTATTTTTGTACTGACTTTTATCGGTGCGACCTTCGACCCGGCCGGTTACACCGCACGCAAGGCACTCATCCCCGACACCGCTCGGGCCTCCACGACTGATCTCAACACGACCAACGGAATCCACGAAGGAATCTTCATGGCCGGCTGGGTCCTGGGACCCGTCCTTGGTGCTGTAGCAATTGCCACCGTGGGAGCAGTATCCGCGATGTGGATAAGTTGTGTTGCATTCTTACTGGCCGCGCTCGCAATATCCATGCTGAAGGTGCCAAATCGAATCTCCATTGAGGCCTCCCGAGAGACCCTGTGGGCAGAGTCGCTAGCTGCTCCTCGGATGCTCATGCGAGATAAGGCGGTTTGGGCCATTACCCTAGCCGTCGCCGTCATGCTGCTGGTTTATATGCCGACCGAGACAGTCCTCTTGCCGGTGTATTTCGAGGGTATGGATCAACCCGGTGGATTTGGAATCATCATTGCCGCCATGGCCGGCGGCGCCATGATCGGTGCCTTTGGATACAGCCGAATCGCTCGGCACGTCACGCGACGCAAGCTGGCCTTACTCTGCATCACCGGAGCGTGCGTCGCCTATGTGCCGATGGCCTTCTTGCCGGCCCTATGGCTATTTTTGCTCGCGGGATTCTTGCTCGGACTAGCCTGGGGTCCGCTCGAGCCGCTGCTGAATACCTTGATACAGGAAAGGTTTCCGGTGCAACATCATGGCCGGATATACGGGGTACAACTTGCTCTTTTCTACGCAGCTCCGCCATTAGGCGAACTGGCCGCTGGAACTTTTGTGACTTTTTTCGGCGTTCAACCGGTCTTCGTGGGCATAGCAGTGTTGCTTCTAGTCACCGCGGTATCCGTTACCTTGATTCCGGTGCTAGAAGATCTCGACCAGGACTCTGCTCAGCTGCAAAAATAATTTGCTTGTACCGAACGATCTTCTAGATATCACCCAAGTGAGGTGTTATTCGCCAGGTTCAATCTGTTTGCTGGTCTCATCTGCGGCTTCAGACGCAACTTCCGCGGCTTCTGAGGCAACTTGCGTAGCCGTATCAGCTGCAGACTCGGCCGCTGTTTGGGTCGCATCCGCCGCATCTGCTGCTGCAACGCCAACCGTCGCTGCAGCGTCCGAGACTCGCTGAGCCGCTTTATCAGTAAAGCCCGCTGCGTTCTGCGCGACGTCGCCCACACCACCAGCAGCCCGCTGAGCAGCGCTACCCACTGCGTCGGCCCATTCGCTCGCTTGCGATGACACCGCCGTGGAGGAGGAGCCGCTACCTCGGCGGCGCGCCAACGCCAGTCCAGCGATTGCACCGGCTGTTGCTGCGGCAACAAGCAGAGCTTTTTTCATGACGGTTCACCTCTAGTCCTTCCGCAAGAACGTTGCCAACGTGGCTTTTGTCCTTGTCTACAGGGTGACGCTAGCAATACGCCAGATGATGGCAGACGTCAGGTCTCACCTGCCGGCCCCACAACAATGTACTTGGGTTTTCGTTTCGGCGGGACGCATGGCCAACTTGTGGTTAATCTTCGGGGAGGAGGTGCGCTGTGTCGCAAAAGATTGACAGTCGAATGGGCGTCTTTGACGCCGTCATGTGGGGTGTGGAGACCGATCCCCTGCTTCGCTCCGTGATCACCCTGGTTGTGATGTTGGATAAGAAGCCGGATCGAAAGGTCCTGCTTCAGCGGATTGAAGAGATGACTATCCGAGTTCCCGCCCTTCGTCGACGAGTCGTGGGAAATCCGATGTCGCTGGTGCCCCCTCGTTGGGAGTCAAGCGACGATTTCGATATGAACTATCACGTTCGCTTCCGAAAGGCTGCGAATACCCGCGATGAGGCACACGTTCTAGACGTCGCCGAACATGTAGCCGAAATGGATTTCGATCGGGCTCGCCCGCTGTGGGAAGCCATCGTCATTGATGGCCTCAAGGGCAATAAGGCCGCGATCGTGATGAAGATTCACCATGCTATTACCGATGGTGTCGGTGGCATGGCTATGGCTGCATCGCTCTTCGATCTGACCAATGACCCGAGTCAGCGACCCGAGCAGGAATTACCGAAGTTGGAAGAAACCGGTAAAGAAGATGCGATGGAACGGATCACTGGCGGCGCCGAACTAACCGCTAAGACCGCCATCGACCAAACCAAGGCTGTCGTTGGTAAGGGACGAGATATCGTCTCTGGTACCGTGACCGACCCCATTGGCACGGTCAAGAGTGGCGTCGACTGGACCGCCTCGGCGGCCCGCATGCTCGCACCCGCGTCAACTCCGATGAGCCCCGTGATGCGTGGGCGTTCTCTCGGAGTACATTTTGCGATTCTCGAAGCTCCGTTCGATGCTATTCGAAAGGCCGGTAAGGCTAACGGTGGCACTCTCAATGACGCTTTCATGGCTGTAGTGGCGGGGGGCATTGCGAAATATCATGCCGCTCACGGCGTCTCGTTGGATGACGTCGCCGAGGTTCGGGTCAACATGCCGGTGAACCTTCGCTCATCGGATGATGACGGCGGTGGCGGTGGCGGAAACCGCTGGGTACCGGCACGATTCCCGCTCCCCCTCGGGCCCGACGACGCAGTGGCCCGAGTAAAGGAGTTGCACCCAGTCTTGCAGCAGGCCCGTCTAGAGCCTGCTTTAGAAATAAGCGAGCCGATCTTTCGTCTGATGACGACACTTCCTCGTACCGCGATGACTGGTATCGCTGCAGGAATGATGAAGGGAACAGACGTTGCCGCCACCAACGTGCCGGGTCCGCCGATTCCGATGTTTGTCGCAGGAGCAGAAGTGAAGCAGCTAGTGCCTTTCGCTCCAAAGGGAGGCGCGGCTATGAACGTTGCCTTCATGTCCTACAACGGCAAGGCCGAATTCGGGGTCAATCTAGACACCGCAGCCATCTACGATCATGACGTCATGGTTCGGTGCCTACAGGAGTCACTAGATGAGGTTGTGGCCGTAGGCCAAGCAGCGGGGTGACCTAGTCCATTACTCAGCTACTCGTTACTGGGCGAGTAACTGAGTGACTGGGAATTGACGAGCCACTGCTCGAAAAGCAAGAGTTTTGTTGCCGGTCTTCGCTGCTCGTCGACTAAGAACTGCTGCCGACCGAAGGCGACTTACTTGTTCTTAGTTTCTTTGCTTGATGCGTCGTCGTCCTTTTTGGTCTCTTTATTTGACGTTCCATCACTCTTGGAAAGGCCTTGGGTTGTCGACTTCTTCAGCCAGTCATTCCAGGAATAATTCCAGTACGACCCAGGAGTTCCGTTGGTGACCTCCATCTTTCGCCCTGTCCCGGTAGTGACAGTGGGATCTCCCCGCATAACTCGGTTAAAGAGCCACTTGGCATCTTCAACTCGCATGTTTGTGCAGCCGTGAGAACCGTTGCGCAGTCCGATGCGGCTATAGGCCCATGGGGCGCCGTGAATGAACTCGCCGGTGGGAGTCAACCGGATGGAGTAGGGCGAGATCACATCCCAATCTTCGCCTGACAAACGGTCCGTACCGATCATGCGCAAACGAACATACTTCTCACTCGTAAGAATCTTGATCCCACTCCGAGTCTGATAGCCGCCTTCGGTCTTACCCAGAGACACGGGAAAACTTCGCAATCGCTTTCCGTCGCGTATTGCATGGAGTCGGTGAGTGCTGTCTTTGATTTTCATCACGAACTTGCGGGAGGTGCGCAAGACGTAGGTTCGGTTTGATTTTGGCCGATAGTGGACTCCGTCGTCGACCGCCAACAAGGCATCGCGCAACTGGACGTCGAACTGAATCCGAGCATTCCCTGGCCAAAACCGTTTCGGCCGATAAATCGCGGTACGTCGATCAATCCAGCCCCAGGCACCCCGCGCCATCTTCTTATTCGAAGTTACGGTAATCGCGTCTTCGACAGCTTTACGTCGTCCGACATCACGGCTAAAACTGATGGTTACCAACTGGCCCACACCGTATTTGCCCTCGGCTCCTGGCGAGATTCGATAGTTCAACTGTTTAGTCTCGACCTGAGGCTTGTCTTTCTTCGGCTTACTCTTCTCAGGCTCTCGACCGTTCTCGGTTGGGTCGCTCGCCGGCGTCTCCTCCAACGTCTCGGGCTCAGTGATCGGCTCCTCGACCCGGTTGTAATCGACTAACGGCAGCGAATCCGCATTATCCAGCTGTACCAGTGAATCTTGAGCGGAGACCGGACCGACCACCGATAGAGCCAGGACAGTCGACACTGCACCGGTCAATAAGATGCGCACGCGTCCTCCCGTAGATTGCGCCAAACTTGAACCACTCTGTTCCGTGACTCAACGACTTCCTTCTATGATTATGCGCTCTATTCCTCTAGTTTTCATCTGATTACTTTGTGTCTAGGAAAAAGGCCATATTTCGTTACTTTCCGTAGCAAAGTTCAGACTAGTCGCACTAGGTCTCTCTAATTCACTGTGAATGCCTGTAGTTGTTCTCGTCCAGGTTGACTCTGGCTGCCATCAATCGGCTAGCTCGGTGCCGAGTTGCTCTCGGAAAAGCATGCTGCGGCAGGCCCGTGATAGCTCAACGTCACAGATTGCCCAATCGAAAACTCGGGGGCCGCAGCCGCTCTCACCTGAATGTGTGAATTACTCGAAGCCAGCCGCACCTGATAGACGGTGTCATGACCATAAAACTCGACACCAACGACTTCTCCGTCGGAACCGGCGGTTATCGATCCGTCGGAACCGGCGGTTATCGAAAGGTGCTCTGGTCTCGCCAGAACCCGGCATTTACCCGAGCACGACCGTTGCAACGGTAAGGTTCCGATCGCTGTCGACGCAGTAGCCTCGTGAGCCTCGCCATCGATCAGGTTCGCGTCACCAACAAAGGTCGCCACCCACTCAGTCTCGGGACGCAAGTAGATCTCCGCAGGCGATCCAGTCTGAATAATTCGGCCAGAACGCATTACCGCAATCTCATCACCCAATACGAAAGCTTCCTCTTGATCATGAGTGACGTAGACCGCAGTCATCTTTAACTCTCGCATCAAAGCAGCGACCTCGGCCCGCACCTGGCCACGCAACTCAGCATCCAAGCTGGAAAAGGGTTCATCGAATAGCAGGATTCTCGGGCGAGGTGCCACCGCCCGCGCTAGTGCGACCCGTTGAGCCTGGCCCGCAGACAACTCGTGCGGTCGACGATGCGCCAGGTCTGGAATACGCATCAACTCCAACGTCTCACCTACCACTCCTTCGTTTATCCGGCTACGGCTCAACCCAAACGCAATGTTTCGTTCCACAGTTAAATGTGGGAAAAGACCCCAGTCTTGAAACACCATGCCGATCCGTCGACGTTCCGGAGGCATTCCCACGCCATCCCGACTCAACTGCTCGCCTTCGACCGTCACCACCCCGACGTCCTCAACTTCTAAGCCCGCGATGATGCGTAGCAGAGTGGTCTTACCGCAACCGCTCGGACCAAGAAGCACGGTCTGGGAGGCTGCCGGGACGGAAAGCGAGACCCGGGTAACAGCCTCGGTCTCGCCGAAAGATTTACTGACGTCCGCCAGCGCGAGTCCCGGATTTGTCATGGTTCCATCAGCCTAGCCGCTGCAAGGCTGCCCGGTTCTCGAGACCAATACCTCATGACCTTCGCATCGGCGCACGCAGCACCAGTGCCCATGTAAGTACCCCAGACAAAGCGATCAAGGTCAGTGAGGCAACACCGACTTCCGCGTAGAATCCGTCACTAGCCGCACCCCAAATCGCCGTAGCGAGAGTCTTGAATCCTGTCGGCGCCAGCATCAGGGTCAGCGGCAACTCCTTCAAAGTCGAAAGCAGCACCAAACCTGCGGCCGCAAGCAAGCCTGGTGTTACTAACGGTAGATCGACTCGCCAGAATCTCTGTCGCTGGCGGACTCCCAACGTCGCGGCCGCCTCGTCAAACCGGGCGGGGACTGCTTGCAATGCGGCCTGCCCCGAGCCCAGCGCTTGAGCACCGAAGTGGAGCACGTACCCCAGGATCAAGAGTGGAAAGGTTTGGTATAAACCACCCAGCGGACCCGGTGCGCCTACCGCCCAAGCAGCTAATGCAAGACCAACAACAAGTCCTGGCAGGGCAAAGACCGAATTGACCACGTCCGCTGCTAGTCGATTGAGTCGTTCGCTACGCCGGACTGACGCAAAGGCAACCGGCACGATTATTACAACCGCTGCGATTGCTGCACTGACCGAGGCGACCGTCGAGCCCAACAGTGGTCCGACCAGGAAACCTAAATCATCGCCCCAACCGGAATAACCGACGCCGATGGTATTAGTGCCCCTAAACATCCAACCAATGAATATCAGTACCGGAATTATTAGACCGGCGACTACCGGAAGGCTGGCTGCCACTAAGGCCACCGAGCGTAGCCGTCCGAGCCGATACCGATAGCGCACGTTGGCTCGGCTAACCGGTGGATGGGCTCCGGGTTGGGCTGCACGCATCAGCATGGACACCACTAGCGCCAGGATGGCCAGCAACAGCCCCAAGGTGAGTGACAAAGCCGGATCTAACAACCGACCCGAGTAGATAACTCGGGTCAAAGTATCGAACCGCAACAACGCGACCGCACCAAAATCGCTGAGGGTGTAGAGAAATACGAGCAGCCCACCGGCAAGAACTGACGGAATCAGTTGCGGCAACAGGATTCGAACGCTGGTCTGGAATCCACCGCGACCCAGCATTCTGGCAGCTTCTTCGGCTGAGGTAGGCGTAGCGGAGATCATGGCCAAAACCGGCAGCAGTACATAGGGATAGGTGAATAAAGTCAAGACAACCAGCGACCCGCTGAAGCCCTGCAACCTTGGCACAAACGGGAGTAAGCTCCCCGGGCCTGTCGCGGCAATGAGAGCCGTAGCACCGACAAATGACGGGATAACCAATGGCAAGGCCAGCGGCAGTCGCCATTTAAGCCCTCCTGGGACATCCGTTCGAGAAATTAAGATGGCTAGCCCGGCCCCCAGCGTCATACTGGCCAGCGAGACGGCAGTCGCTAGACCCAGCGAGTTCACTAGTGGTTGGCGCCATCCATCCCCCGAGAAGATATCGAAGAGGGAGGCCCCCAAACCGGCAGCCTCAAGCCCCAAGAAAATAATCGGCGCCGCGAAAGCCAGCGCAATAAGAACAATCGCTAACCGCAGTGGCCACGACGACTTGCGGACTGAACCGGACGGACGGCCACGTCTACCGATCCGGCTCTGTCCACTTCCCGCGCGGTCAGTTGCTGCTAAGGCCACTGCCGTTAATCATCTCCAGTGTCTTCCGGAAACCTCCGGCCAACTTGTCAAAATCGACCTCAGTAGCGGAAACCTCAGCGAGCGGAACTTGACCTTGAGCGGGTTCAATATCTATCGCTAGCGGATACTCGAACGTCTCATTGGTGAAGAACTCTTGAGCCTGTGGACCCAGCAGGAATCGCACCAAACTCTCAGCTTGCTCGGGCCGCTCAGTATTACTGATAACGCCGGTGCCCGTCGCTAAGAGGACCGATCCAACATCACCTTTGGCGAAGAAGTGATTCTGGCTTGGTACATCAGGATCCTCGGCTAGAGCCCGCTCGTTGTAATAGTGATTGACTAAGCCCATCGGTGCCTCGCCACGACCGACCGCCTGAACAATAGACGTATTGTCAGCGTAGGCAAGCGCATCATTCGCAGCCATGCCGTCAAGCCATGCCTGCGCGGCCTCATCTCCCTTGTCAGCTCTCATTGCCGTAATGAAGTCTTGGAAAGATCCGTTGGCGGGAGCCAGTGCTACTTTTCCGTTGTAATCAGCCTCGGTCAGATCAAAAACTGATTTCGGCAGTTCCTTTTTGTCGACCAAATCTGTGTTGTAGACCAGGACTCGAATCCGTCCACTCACACCCACCCAGTCGTTTGATTCATTTCGGAAGTCCGGTTGAACCAGGTTCGCAACATCTGCTGGGACTTTTGCCAGCATCCCGTTTTCTGCCACAAACCCCATGGCACCGGGGCTTTGTGAGATAAAGACATCGGCGGGAGTGTTGTCTCCTTCGGTCTCGAGCTGTAGCGCGAGATCGGCAGAGTTGCCGTACCTCACGTCGACATCAATGCCGGTGGCTTCGGTGAATTGCGCCAAGATAGGTCCCACGAGATTCTCACTGCGTCCTGAATAGACCGTGATGCTGTTCTCGTCAGAAGCACAGCCCGTACTTAGGGCTGGTACTGCAAGTACCGCAACTGCAAGCAACAACGCCCGCACCTTCATGAGACCTCCACGAAATCGAATGACTGAAAGTTAGGCTAGCCTAACCTACCGTTATTCTTTGTGGTCACGGTGGTGAATGTGGCGAAAGTCTCTCGCCCCAGGCCACTTCTCGGAAATCTCATCAGCCATTTGACTTGACCCAGGTCACTAACAGTTGGCATATTTATCTCGTGCTTACAGCCGGTGTTATCCGTGACATGCCCTACGGCATGCGCTGCTGCATGTGTTGTTGTTCCTGAGCCCAGTCCGCCCAACCGGACGTGCAGAGCTCGGAGCAGCCGACACGGTTCATTCCTGTCCGGTTATCTCCCAGGTCTCGTTGCGTTCACCACACCTGGAGACCCAATGTCGAACATCCCGACAGCTGATTCCACTGCCTCCACTCGGCCCGTTCGAAAGCCGAAGCCCCAAGGCCAATGGGCGCTCGGACAAACCGAGCCGCTAAACGACAACGAACGTTTCAAGGCAGAAGACAACGGCCTTAACGTCAGAGAGCGCATCGAAACGATCTACAGCGTGCACGGATTCGGCTCTATTCCAGCCGACGATCTTCGAGGCAGAATGCGCTGGTGGGGGCTGTACACCCAACGGGAAGCCGGAATCCCCGGTGGAAAAACCGGATCCTTACCTCCGGAGGAACTTGATGCCGAGTTCTTCATGATGCGAGTGCGAAGTGACGGCGGCGCACTCACCAGCACCCAGGCCCGAACGATCGCCGAGATCTCGCAAGAGTTTGGCCGAGATACCGCTGATATCTCCGATCGTCAGAACATCCAACTGCATTGGATTCGGATAGAGGACGTCCCCGAAATCTGGCGGCGCCTTGAATCCGTCGGTCTCGGAACTACAGAGGCATGCGGCGATACTCCCAGAGTCATCCTCGGCTCTCCTGTCGCTGGCGTGGCCGCAGATGAAATCATCGACGGTAGTCCCGCAATCGACGAGATCCAGCGTCGTTTTATCGGAGACCCCGCCCTGGCTAATCTTCCCCGTAAATTCAAAAGCGCTATCTCCGGCTCGCCACGCCAAGATGTGGCGCACGAAATAAATGACATCTCATTCGTGGGAGTGGAACACCCAGAACAAGGCCCTGGATTTGATTTGTGGGTTGGCGGTGGACTGTCTACCGTGCCCAAACTGGGCACTCGACTCAACGCATGGGTGTCGCTCGAACAGGTCCCGGACGTCTGGCTGGCGGTCATCCAACTATTCCGGGATCACGGCTACCGGCGTTTGCGTACGAAGGCTCGGCTGAAATTTCTCGTTGCTGACTGGGGTGCAGAAAAGTTTCGGCAGGTGTTGCAAGACGACTACCTCGGTTACGGGCTGGCCGACGGACCGCCACCTCCCGCCCCCGCCGCGGGGGCACGGGATCATGTCGGGATCCATCCACAGCGTGACGGCAATTATTATGTCGGTGCAGCACCTACCGTAGGTAGGATTTCTGGGACTAAGCTTGCGCATATTGCTCAGCTCGCCGAAGAGTTTGGTAGCGGTCGAATCCGACTCACCGCACATCAAAAGTTCGTCATCCTAGACGTACCCGGCAATCGCACCGAGCCGTTGACCGAAGCGTTAGCGGAACTAGAACTCCTTGTGCATCCCTCCCAATTCCGAAGATCAGCAATGGCATGCACCGGTATCGAATACTGCAAGTTAGCCATTTCTGAGACCAAAGGCCGAGCAGCTGACCTTGTTTCCACATTGGAGGAACGTAAACCGGACTGGGAGCTGCCGTTAGCAATCCACGTCAATGGCTGCCCCAACTCATGCGCCCGGTTCCAAGTAGCCGATATTGGGCTAAAAGGGGTCCTAGCTACCGACGAAAACGGTGCACAGTCTGAGGGGTTTCAGGTCCATCTCGGTGGTTCGTTGGGTGAGGAATCGGACTTCGGGAGAAGTCCTCGCGGCTTGCGCCTGGCTGGCGATGATTTAGCCGACTACGTGGAGCGCGTCTTGACTCGCTTTGAAAAGCAAAAAGTCGAGAATGAGAGCTTCGCCCAGTGGACGGTCCGAGCGGATGAGGCGGACCTACGATGAGCTCCATCGAACGCACCCGAGTACTGCCGGTAGACGTGCAACTGCGTCCCGCTCGTAGAAGCGAATCTCAGTTGCGTCAGATCGTAAAGCAGGGTCAGCAAATCTTCGGTGATGAGGCTGAACCTGTCGATCTACTGATGTGGTTTGGAAAACGGCTGGGATCTAATCGGATGGCCGTCGCCGTTTCTTTCGCCGACGGAGTCATGGCCTACCTAGCCTCGAAGGCTATCCCCGGCATCGACTTGCTATTCGCCGATACTGGCTACCACTTTGCCGAGACGCTAGGACTTCGAGACGCGGTAGCAACCACTCAACCGGTGACTGTGCGCTCGCTCACGCCACAACAATCAGTCGCTGAACAAGATGCCCAGCACGGGCCGGAGCTATGGCGCACAAATCCCGATCTGTGCTGTGAGCTCCGGAAAACTGCTCCCATGAACGCCGCTCTTAAGGGCTACGAGGCTTGGGCCACTGGTTTGCGCCGGCACGATCACGATGGTCGCGCCAAGACACCACTCATCGAATGGGACGAAGGGCACGGATTAATCAAATTGAATCCCATCGCTGCCTACACCGACCAACATATTGATCGGGCCATCGCGGAATACGGGATCATGGAAAACCCGCTGCGGGAGATTGGGTATCGGTCGGTTGGGTGCGAACCATGCACTCGCCCGGTAACTCCAGGTGAGTCGGATCGAGCCGGCCGTTGGTCTGGCCGAACCAAAGTTGAATGCGGGATGCATATATGAGTTTCTTGCCCCCTACCGATCTGCCTGCGGAACCGCTCCACTCACAACCGGAATACCCGTTGTTCTTATGCATGCGCGGAAAACTAGCGCTGGTTGTGGGCGGTGGCCCGGTTGCGGAGCGCCGTGTTGCCGGTCTGCTTCAGGCGAGTGCCGAGGTCTTACTTGTTAGCCCCTGGGCTACCGAGAAGCTGCAAGATCTAGCTGCCCAGGGGGTCATCGCCTGGAAGCCCCGGGAATTCGACACCGCTGACTTAGATGGGGTGTGGTTAGTCCACGCCTGCACGGGGGACGCTCCAGTGGACGAGTCGGTCGTCCGCAGAGCTGAATCTTTGAGGATTTGGAGCGTTCGTGCCAGCGCAGCGGGAAGTTCTCCAGCCTGGACTGCAGCCACCGAGCGTACCGAGGACGGGGTCCAGTTTGCTGTCAAAGCCGGGGGTGATCCTCTTCGCGCCGTCGCCCTACGCAACTTCATCTCTGAACTAGCCGCAGAAGGTGCACTACCTTTGAGACGGCAGCGCCCGGGCTCGGGCCAGGTGTTCTTGGTCGGTGGCGGTCCTGGGGATCCAGACCTGCTCACGGTCCGGGCCCGACGTCTCCTCTCACTCGCAGATGTCATCATTACCGATCGACTAGCTCCCGTCCACTCGCTGGATGGGGTGGCCAATGACGTAGAAATTATTGACGTGGGTAAGGCGCCGGGAAAACACTCCCTAGCACAATCGGAAATCAACGATCTCCTCGTCAAGTACGCCGACGCGGGGCAGATCGTTGTCCGACTCAAAGGTGGCGATCCATTTGTACTGGGCCGTGGCGGTGAAGAGGCGCTGCACTGTCTGCACTCGGGAGTTGACGTTGCGGTAGTGCCTGGTGTCACCAGCGCTACCTCAGTCCCTGCTGCTGCCGGTATCCCTGTCACTCACCGCGGTCTCTCTGATTCCTTTATGGTGCTGTCCTCACACAGTGGCGCAGACGACGTCGTGCGACGTGCCGGTTCTACGCCAGCAGATACAACCTTGATAATGCTGATGGGTGTACGTGAACTCGCTAACACAACCGCAGGACTAATCGCTGCCGGTAGAGACCCCCAAACGCCCGCAGCGATCGTTGCGGCTGGCTGGACAAGCGAGCAAGAAACGATCAGTGCCCCTATTTCCGAAATTGCAGAGCTCGCGGAAACCTCCGGTATTGCCTCACCCGCGGTCATCGTCGTCGGTCCCGTAGCCGCGCTACGAGATAACCTCGGTGATCTGGGAGTTCCCTCACTGCTCGCTGGTCATGGAGCACTTGGCTAATGTCGTTTACCCCGCACGGCCTCCGTTCCGATTACGACTCGTTGCATGCAACGGCATCTCGACAGCGTGTCATCCTCATCGCACATGGCAGTCCCGACGAACGGCATGCCGCAATAGTCGGCCGAATCGCTGATCGGATGAGTGCCCTCACGGGAATACCAACGGAGCCCTGCTACCTAGAGCACAACCTTCCTCGCATCACACAACGGCTCGCCGAACCAGATACGGCTAACGCAACAGTGCTGCCGCTCTTGTTGACCGCCGGATATCACTGGCGGGAAGACATCCCTCCGGTCGTGGCGAAATATGGTCATCGGATTCGCCTTATTCCACCACCTCCGCTTGAAACTTTTGCCGAGGAAATCGCTAGTGAAGTAAGGCATCACTGCGCTTCGCATGTAGTTGTGGCCTTTGCCGGAAGCCGGTCACCCGATTTCCGCGACCGAGCGATGCGATTGCAGACAGAAGTTCAACGACGACTCGGGTCACAAATTTCGGTTGTGATCGCACTAAATCCGGCAGAAGCCGGACAGTTGGCGACACCCGGTTCACTGGTAATCCCACTGGTAGTGGCGCCGGGAATTCTCGGAGACCGCATTACTGAATTTAGCCAGGCAGTCGGAGCGGAAGTAACGCCTCCGATCGGCGTCACCCCCGGCTTTGCCAAGTCACTAGTGGCCTACTTGGCAACGACCGTCTAATCTGTGCAATCTTTTTCTGGTCCTCGAGTTACCGGTCCTGCCACAACCGGTTTGAGTGTCACGAACCGCATTTCGAACGACCCACTCAAGGGCGACCTCACATATGCCGAGATACCCATATGGGTGGGGTAGTGACTACTAGTTTCATCATTCCAGAAAGGAAGCGGCGTGATTTCCATGCGGACTAGTTACGCCCATCGTCTCCGGCTCGCTGGCAGTGGCGCTGCGATGCTGATCGCACTCAATGTGATCGCCGCACCTTCCAGTTCTGCACAAGAACCGCATCCTAATTCATCCAGCATCGTGGACTCGGCCTCACCGCAGACTATAGATACTCACTCTTCCGGCGAACACGACTACATCGTCCAGCTCCAACCCGGGAAATCTGTCGGTGACCTAGTTGCGGAGTCTGATCTCGAGCGGCAGGACATATCGAAGAAGCTTCGTGGGTCAGCCGTGAAGGGTGCCGTGCTCAGGATCAACGCGGCTGAGGCTGCCCAACTAGGGGATACTCCTGCGGTCGAAATCATCGAACCCGACCAACCAGTGCGAGCACTGGCCAGCCAAGCTTACTC
Source organism: Micrococcales bacterium (assembly GCA_002699445.1). GTDB lineage: Bacteria > Actinomycetota > Actinomycetes > S36-B12. Next base: position 26,070 of record PAAU01000022.1, read on the forward strand.
CGCTGGGGTTCCTTGGGGACTGGACAGAAGCGACCAGAATCTGGGCTTGGATGGTGCCTACCGTCCTCCCACCAAGGGTGCCGGAACTCATGTCTTCGTTGTCGATACGGGCATCGACCTAGATCACCCGGAGCTGCGAGACAAGATCGGTCCTGGCTTCGATGTGCTCGATCGGGGCGATGCGAATGACTGCCACGGGCATGGCACCCACGTTGCTGGCACAATCGCGTCGGGCTCATACGGAATGGCACCCAATGCCACGATTTATCCGGTCCGAGCGCTCGACTGCGACGGCGCCGGGAATACTTCAGGGGTCCTAAGCGCTCTGCACTGGATAAAGAAAAACGCGCCAGATCGGTCCATAGTCAATATGAGCTTGGGTGGCGATCTTAGCAGCGCCCTCAACCGGGCAGTCGCTGACTTGGTCAGTAACAACATCCCGGTCGTCGCCGCCGCCGGAAACGAACGCACTGATGCGTGCGACGTCTCGCCAGCCGCTGCCCCCGCAGCACTGACGGTAGGAGCAAGTGACAGAGAAGACCAGCAGTCCATATTCTCAAACTTTGGTCCCTGCCTCGATCTTTACGCTCCTGGAACAGCAATTACGTCTACAACCCCTGGGGGAGGAAGCGCCACCTACAGCGGCACCTCCATGGCTGCACCTCACGTCGCTGGAGCAGCGGCGGTCTACTGGAGTTATCGTCCTACTGCCAATGCAGACGAGGTGACAGCGGCCGTGATGAACCAATCCTCAACCGGTGTTCTCACGCTGCCAGGCCAGGCGGCTCAGAGCCCCAACCGACTCCTTAATGTGAACTTCGATGGGGCCCCCGTTCAACGACAACCCCTAAGCCCTCCGGTTCCTACTCCGCCAGCTACGCCGCCGGTGCCCTCCAGCGCGGAGATACCTAATCCTCCCGTTGCAGAAGCTCCACCCCAACTGCGCGATCAATCCCCCGCGAAAATTCGAGTTGGCAACGTGACTCGAAAGAAGGCCAAAATACGATGGACTACCGTCAGCTCAGCGAAAAGTTATCTGGTCACGGTCAAGCGACTCACGCGGGGCCGGGACAAATCTAAGTTCCAGTCCAGCGGTTCTCGGATGAAGATTCGTGGCCTGAAGTCCGGAGCTAAATATCGTATTACCGTGATGGGCGTTTCCGGTAACGAACGTTCTCCCGCATCATCAGTAAAGATTCGCACCAAGCGCTGATGTGACCGACCTGACGGGCACCGGCATTTGCAACTAATTTGCGATGCCACAATCCGATCCGAATCCGTCTGACGGGTCGACGTCGGCTTAGCGGGTCCGGACTTTAACTCGAACCGCTCGTGAAACTCCAACCTGGTTTTTTGCCTTAATCCGAATCCAGTAGACGGAATCCGACCTTAGCCGTTTCACTCGGACTCGCGACTTGCGCGTCTGCCCGCGGCTTCGCCACGAATCAGTTCCCTTGAGACGAATGCCGATCCGATATCGATCAGCGAACGCTACCTTCTTGAACCCCAGAATGACGGATCGCTTGCGCCTCTTTTTCACTCGAAGATTCGAGATCTTTCCCGGTTTGGCCAGCACTTGTTCCGTTGTGCTCGGTGGCGGGGCGACTGCGGGTAACGTGGTCGGCACGGCAGCGAGCAGGTTAGGCGATCCGACTCCGGCTCTCACCAATGAGATGGCGTCCTTACGAGCCAAATCTGTGACTCCCACTACAACGTCATTGGCTGCCTGAGAAGGGTCATTCCCCCAAAGAACGGCAACCGCTCCAGCGGCGTGCGGCGCTGCTTGTGAAGTACCGCTCATGTACGAAGGCACAGTCGCTTGCGGATCGGGGTTAGTACTAGCGATGCCATCACCGGGAGCGAAAATATCGAGGCATCGACCCCAGTTCGAGTAGTTTGCCTCTACATCCAAGCGCGTGCTTGCCGCAACAGTCAGCGCCGCAGGCGCACTCGCGGGAGAAAAGTCGCATGCCCTCGCGCCTTGATTTCCCGCTGCGACCGCTACGACTATGCCGCGGTTCGACAAAGCGTTGACCGCCTCATTAATCAGATCCGAGGTAGCGCTAGCACCAAGACTCAAGTTCACGATCGCTGGCGGCCTGCCAAGATTTGCGTGGTGTTCGGCCACCCAGTTCAGGCCCTGAAGTAATCCGGTCGATGTTCCCGTGCCGGCACAATCCAGAATTCGCACCGGATGCAGGGTGGCACCGGACGCCATTCCGTAGGTGGCTGATGTCAGGGTGCCCGCCACATGAGTTCCATGTCGATCGCAACTTCCCCCAGTGGGAGCGCTAACGAAACTCGCACCCGCCCCTACGCGACCAGCAAACTCCGGATGGTCCGATGCCACGTTGCCGTCAATCACGTAGATGTGGACTCCGGCACCATCACTGGACGGCCCATACGAACCATCCAGACCGACAGCCTGATCGACGCGATCTAACCCCCACGAAGCGGCAGGACGTGGGCCCAGCTGCGCACGCATACTTCGCGTATCGATATCAGCAGGCGAACCTTGAGTCGCGATCGGCAACACCGGTTCCACATGAGCGACTTTTCGATTGCGTGACAACGCATCCACCTGATCTGGGGTGAGCACTCGCTCCTCTGCCGAAACCACGGGCCCTACCACCTGCGCCGGATCTTGTGACTTATTCGGGCCCTGATCACGATTCTCGGCGGCTTTAGTAACTACAAGGTGCGTGTTGGGAGCAACTTCAGTCGGCGTTTCCATTGCCGTGGATGTCGGCCCGGAGTCGTGTGCACTGTCGGGTATCCCCGCCGCAATCGCCGGTGCGGGAACAACAGTCAGCGCGACCACCACCGCACAACCAGCAACTTTTTGACACCGCACCCTTCGACAGTACGTCCTTCTGCGCATGCCGTCCAGATAGCGATATCCCCCGTGCAATGAGTTGCTGCACCGATCTGACCTTGCCTAGCGACCAGCGACGACCGCTACGGGCCTCCGACACGTCTTAAAAGAATGGAATCCGAAGGTTCTGCTTCCACAGATATCGACTCAGATGCCTGGAAAGCACCAGATTGTGGGAGTAGTAACAAGATTTAGTGGACCGAACCAAAGCCAGAGCTCTCTTCGGCAAGTATCCTGATGTGAGCGCAGCGCAACTTCAGAAGGGCCGGGCGTGACAGCGGAATCCTCCCCCACACATCCTTTCGGTGCCAACGAATGGATGGTCGACGAGTTATACCAGCAATTTTTGCAAGATCGCAGCAATGTGGATCCCGCCTGGTGGGACTTCTTCGCGGACTATGAGCCGGATTCGTATACAACCACTCGTGACGAAGCGCTACAGCATAAAGCCACCTTGACTAACAGAGAGACCGGGGAGCAACAGCAGAGCCCCACATCTCCTGCAGAGGAAATGCACGTTACTGATGCTCGTGGAACATCCATCGAAGCCGTGTCCGCTTCGAAACCAATTGATGCTGAATCGAGTCAGCCGGCCCCCGCAGAATCCGTATCTGTCGACCCACAATCGGAGACTCCCGAAGACTCCAACTTCGAGCCAGTAGCCCAACCCCCTATGGGTGATCGCAGCATCCCCACGCCCGCGATCCTGACGACACCTGATGTGCCAGAAGTACCGACCACGGCAAAGGACACCACCTCCGCTCCGATCAAGGGTGTTGCCGCTCGAGTAGCAAGCAATATGGAGGAATCATTAACGATTCCCACCGCAACAAGTGTGCGTGCAGTACCGGCGAAACTACTTATTGATAATCGGGTTGTCATAAATAATCACCTAAGCCGAGCCCGCGGTGGCAAGGTCTCTTTCACTCACCTCATCGGTTATGCGGTGATCAAAGCGCTGAAATTGCTTCCCGAGATGAATCGCTATTTTGGTGAGGCTGAAGATAAGCCGGTTCTCGTGACGCCAGCCCATGTGAACTTCGGTTTGGCTATTGATTTGCCACGGCCGGATGGGAGTCGGCAGTTGTTGGTACCCAGCATTAAGGCAGCTGAATCCATGAGCTTCGCTGAATTTTGGGTTGCTTATGAAGATCTCGTTAGGCGCGCCAGAACCGGTAAGTTGGCCATCGAAGATTTCGCCGGCACAACTATCACGCTGACCAACCCCGGAACTCTCGGAACCGTGCATTCCGTTCCTCGGCTCATGGCGGGCCAAGGAGCCATTGTTGGTGTTGGCGCTATGGAGTATCCAGCTCAGTGGGAGGGGGCTAGTGCCGAAACTCTCGCGCGAAACGCCGTTTCAAAGACACTGACTCTGACATCCACCTACGACCATCGAATCATTCAGGGAGCACAATCCGGCGAATTTCTTCGCCAGATTCATAGGTTGCTCCTAGGCGAAGACGGCTTCTACGACGAAGTTTTTCGGGCGCTGCGCATTCCTTACGTCCCGATTCGCTGGTCCCGCGACATTTCGTCCACCCATGACACGGATCTCAATAAGACCGCACGAGTACAGGAACTCATCCATGCCTTTCGAGTTCGCGGGCATATCATCGCCGACACCGATCCCTTGGAGTACCACCAGCGGTACCACGCAGATTTAGAGGTCCTCGAACACGATCTGACGCTCTGGGATTTGGATCGAGAATTTGCCACTGGCGGGTTCGGCGGAAAACCCTTGATGAAGTTACGCGACATCTTGGGAGTGCTGCGAGATTCCTACTGTCGTACCGTTGGCATTGAATACATGCACATCCAGGATCCCGAGCAACGGGAATGGTTTCAAGATCGAGTTGAGGTTCCGCAGGAAAGAGTCCCTCGAGACGAACAGCTGCGGATCTTGCGCAAACTCAACGAGGCTGAGGCATTCGAGACATTCCTTCACACTAAGTACGTCGGGCAGAAACGTTTCTCCCTCGAGGGCAGCGAGACCGTTATTCCGCTCTTAGACGCGGTAATGGACGAAGCTGCGCATGACGGCATCGAAGAAATCTGTATTGGGATGCCTCACCGTGGTCGACTCAACGTCTTGACGAATATTGGCGGCAAACAATTCTCCCAAATCTTTAAAGAGTTTGAAGGTAACTACGGAACCGGCTCGGTACAGGGATCTGGTGATGTGAAGTATCACCTGGGCACCTCGGGCAAATTCGTCGCCGAGGACGGGGCGGAAACCAAAGTCTATCTCGCGGCAAACCCCTCCCATCTAGAAGCGGTGGACCCAGTGCTTGAGGGCATAGTCCGCGCGAAACAGGATCAACTGCCTAAGGCCACCCGACATCAGATTCTTCCTATCCTGATGCATGGAGACGCTGCATTTGCTGGGCAGGGGATCGTGGCCGAGACTCTGAATCTCTCTCAGCTTCAGGGATACCGCACCGGTGGGACCGTACACATCGTGGTGAACAACCAGGTTGGCTTCACCACATCGCCGAAGTACAGCCGCTCATCGGAGTACTCCACCGACGTGGCGCGGATGATTCAGGCTCCTATTTTGCACGTGAATGCCGACGATCCAGAGGCAGCAATCTGGGTGGCTAAACTGGCTTTCGAGTACCGGCAACGTTTCGGTAAGGATGTTGTGATCGATCTGGTGTGTTACAGACGACGGGGCCACAATGAGGCTGATGATCCCAGCCTGACTCAGCCGATGATGTACTCGATCATCGATCAAAAGCGTTCCACCCGAAAAACCTATACAGAGCAACTCATTGGTCGCGGAGACATTACGGTTCAGGAAGCCGAAGAAGCGCTAAAGCATTTCCAGGAACGGCTCGAAGCAGTCTTCCAAGACACTCGGGACTCATTGGGACCCAAGGAATCGTTTACTCCCACCTCGGCAGAAGTGGAACGCGAAGGTTCACAGGCTCTGAAACCACAGCGACCTGCTGCGGAAGTCGATACGTCAATCACAACCGAACAGGTAGCGTTAGTCGTAGATTCGCAACTCAATCTTCCCGAGGGATTTCACGTACATCCGCGACTGGCAACTCAACTGAAACGTCGGGCTCAAATGGTCGAGGATGGATCAATCGATTGGGGAATGGGCGAAGCGTTAGCATTCGGCTCGCTGGTCAACGAGGGACGTGCCGTTCGTCTGGCGGGTCAAGACTCTCGGCGCGGGACCTTCGGGCACCGCCACGCGGTCATCCTGGACAAGTCGACTGGTTGGCAATACAAACCGCTGAAACGTTGCTACGCCAATGGCGGCAAACTCTATGTCTATGACTCGCTATTGAGCGAATTCGCCGCGATGGGTTTCGAATACGGCTACTCCGTGGCTCGGCCCGAGGCCCTCGTGATGTGGGAAGCTCAATTCGGCGATTTCGCCAATGGAGCGCAGACGATTCTCGATGAATTCATTTCGTCCGGAGAACAAAAGTGGGGGCAGCGCTCCGCCGTTACGTTGTTACTACCGCACGGCTATGAGGGTCAAGGTCCCGACCACTCCTCCGCTCGCATGGAACGTTACTTGCAGATGTGCGCCGAGGACAACATGACAATCGCCATACCTTCGACGCCCGCCTCCTACTTTCATCTGCTGCGGTGGCAGGCCCTCTCTCGAATGATCCGTCCCTTGATCATTTTTACCCCGAAGTCACTACTGCGAGCGAAGGCTGCGAGTTCACCACTGGCGGACTTTACCTCCGGGACGTTCAAGGCAGTGATCGGTGACCAGAAAATCAACGCGGATCGTGCGAGAAAAGTGCTTATGTGTAGTGGAAAGATTTACTACGAACTAGCGGCAGAGCGTGACCGCAGAGAAGCGGAAGATGTTGCTATCGTTCGAATTGAGCGGCCCTATCCACTTCCCGTGCGCACTCTGCCCGAAGAGTTATCGCGCTATCCGGACAGCGCCGAGTTCCTGTGGGTTCAAGAAGAGCCAGCCAACCAAGGAGCCTGGCAGTTCATCTCGATGAACTATCCGCAAATCCTGCAGCAGCTCATCGTGCCAGTTACCCGACCGGCTTCATCATCGCCAGCGGTCGGATCCCACAGTCGACACGACCGGGAGCAACGCACCATTATCGATGCGGCTTTTGCCTAGTCCACATTCCGTACTCGTCCAAACCGGATCTGGATTTTCTAATCGCTAGTTTTCTTCCCCGTCGGCGTCTGCGTCTGCGTCTGCGCCAGCCTCGTCGACATCGTTGAAACCATCGGGGTCACTGCCAAAGTTGTCTAATGTCGGAGTCTCGTCCGACTCGCGACCCGCTCGCGCAATGGCATTATCTAAAACTGAATTGGTCGGCTGGTCGCTTCTTACCCATACGGTTCGCTGCGGGAACGGAATCTCGATGCCTGACTCGTCAAAGGCATCCTTAATTTCTTCGCGTAGTCGTCGTGAAGCGGTCCACTGTTCACCAGGCTTCGTCTTAACTACCATCCGAATGAGGATCGCATCAGCTGCCAGTTCTTCGACGCCCCAAACTTCTGGGATGTCGAGCAAGAGATGACCGTACTCATGGTCTCGATAAAAGTCTTCCCCGGTCTTTGCCAGGATTTCTTTCGCTCGAGATAAATCGGTGTCGTAGGCAACGCTGATATCTAAAACAGTGCGAGACCAGTTTTGACTCTTATTTCCCACTCGGACGACCTCACCATTTCGGACAAACCACAGAATCCCGTCAACCGATCTGATCTTTGTGGTGCGCAGTTGAACTTCTTCAACAGTTCCGCTGATTCCCGTATTACTGCCGGTGGAATCACCCACGTCAACTACATCGCCGACGCCGTATTGATCTTCCATGATGATGAACACACCCGAAAGAAAGTCCGCAACCAAAGACTGCGCCCCAAAACCCAACGCCACGCCCAAGATGCCGGCTCCTGCGATCAGTGGCGCGAGATCAAAGCCCAACTCTCCCAAGACCATCAGCGTGGCAACTGTGTAGACGATCAATGTGACGATGTTGCGGAAGAGCGAACCCAGCGTCTCCGAACGTTGCGCGGCCCGCTGAGCCGCGATGATTTGCGTCGAAGACGGATCACCGCCGCCTTTCGCGGCCTCCAGCTGTTTCTTGACGTTCCTATTTACCAAACGTCCGATCCAACGGACAACGAAAGCTCGGAAAAATATCGCACCGACAATGATTAGCGCGATCCTGATACCACTGGGCAAGACATCGTTGACCCACCATTCCGGGTCCACGATGTTGTCCGACAGGTTGTCGAGATTCTCTTGAACCTGTTCGGGGTTGATCGTCGGCGTTGCCTCTGGTTCAGCTGTATTCAAAGGTGCCGTGGCGGAAAGAAACGCGCTAACCATTGGGCCTTCCTACTTCGTCGGTTGGGTAGCGCCGCCCGATCGCCTGGCACTGCCCAAAGACCATCTGAGATCTTGCAAAGCCTAACTTGCCATGGACAGATGAGGTAACTCAGGCCGACTACGAATCGTCGTCCTCGCGGGCCAGAAAGGCGGCCAAACGACCAATGGCATCCTCCCAGTTCGGGTACAGGTCGACGAAAGTCCGCATTTGTTCGGCAACCCATTCCACCGCTAACGACTCGCCTTCGCGACGCTGCAGCAATTCCTCGATACCTCGGTCACTGTCGTACAAGATCTCCTCCTAATTGCTGGGCAATAAATGAGCGTCAATCCCGTGTCAGCACAAGTTTGCCGAAGACGTTTCCGGTCGCGATCCGATCTAAGGCAACTTTCGCGTCCGCCATCGGAAGCTCGTCGGCAATCAGCGGACGGACTCCGGTGACGTCACATAAGGCAATCAACTGCTCGAGTTCACGTCGAGTACCCATAGTTGAGCCAACGATCGATAACTGTTTGAAGAAAACCCGAGCAAGGTCTGCTGGTGGATTGGGACCCGAAGTGGCTCCGGTCACTACCACTCGTCCACCCGGTTTCAAGGCCTTCAATGAATGGTCCCAAGTAGCCGCCCCAACAGTTTCGACAACCGCATCGACCCGCTCTGGCAAACGGTCCCCCGCCTCGAAGACCTGATGCGCACCCAAGTCAACGGCCGCGGTTCGCTTCTCTTCGTCCCGAGATGTCACCCATACCCGCATACCCATGACTCGGGCCAGAGTGATGGCCGCCGTCGCGACCCCACCTCCCGCTCCTTGGACTAAAACAGTGTCTCCGGGACGCAGTCCGGAGCGAACTGCCAGCATCCGATACGCCGTTAGCCACGCAGTCGGCAAACATGCCGCCTCCGCCATCGTCATACTCGATGGTAGGGACAGAAGGTTGCGAGACGGGACCATGACATAGTCCGCGAAGGTTCCTTGATGGACTTCGGACAGCAAACTTCGATCGGGATCCAACGATTCATCTTCATACGACGGGTCCGCGACAACTGAGTAAACCAGAACGGGATTTCCGGCATCATCGATTCCGGCGGCATCACAGCCAAGAATCATTGGCAGTCGATCCTGAGTGATTCCGATGCCACGCAAAGTCCACAAATCGTGATGATTGATACTGGCCGCCTGAACTTTGACACGACTCCAGCCGGGTATTAGTTCAGGATCGGGACGCTCACCAATGACCAGACCCGACATCGGATCCTCGGCGCTAAAGGACTCAGCGTAGACAGCAAACATTGCGACTCCTTTCCCGGTCATTCCGGCTGAATCGGTGCGGATGACTAAGTGCGATCTGGGCTCTCCACCCCTGCCACACCATCGAATTGGGCTGCCTCAGCGACCCGTCGAGCCACCTCGACGGCCACCCTCGGGTTGAAGGGACTCGGGATGATGTGATCGGGCGCGAGTTCTTCGCCGACGACACCAGCAATAGCCTCTGCTGCAGCGACCTTCATCCGTGGTGTTATTCGACTCGCTTGTACATCCAGCGCACCCCGGAAGACACCAGGGAAAGCAAGAACATTATTGATTTGATTGGGGTAGTCCGAACGACCCGTAGCTACGATCGCCGCATACTTTTCTGCGGTATTCGGTGCGATCTCGGGATTTGGATTGGCGAGGGCGAAGATAATGGCGTCTGGAGCCATCTCTGCGATCGCACTTTCCGCGATCTGACCCGCGCTGACTCCGATGAAGACATCGGCTTCTTCGAGCGCGACCTCGATAGATCCGGAAATACCAGCCCGATTCGTGCCCTCTGCCAACTTTTGCTTCACAGGAGTTAGATCTGTTCTAGCTGGCTCAATTAAGCCTCGTGAGTCCGCTACGGCGATATCTCCGATCCCGCTATCCAGCAACATATTCGTCACGGCAACCCCGGCGGCCCCAGCGCCGGACACCACAACTCGAAGATCCGCGAGCGTCCGCCCCGTGACTTGAGCCGCATTCATCAAAGCGGCCGTCACAACGATCGCGGTCCCATGTTGATCGTCATGGAAGACAGGGATTTCGAGCACGTCTTGCAGCCGTTCCTCGATTTCAAAGCATCGCGGGGCGGAAATGTCTTCAAGATTTATCCCACCGTAGGCGGGGGCGATACGTCGAACGGTCTCGATAATCTCGTCGACATCCGATGTGTCCAAACAGATCGGGACCGCGTCAACGTTAGCGAATTCCTTGAAAAGTAACGCTTTCCCTTCCATAACCGGTAAGGCTGCTACCGGACCGATATCTCCCAGGCCGAGTACGGCTGTACCGTCGGTAGCTACCAAAACCGTGTTGGATTTCCAGGTTAAGTCGTAGGCCAAGGAAGGATCCGAGGCGATCGCCTGCGATATACGAGCGACTCCGGGGGTGTAAGCCAACGAGAGTCCCTCGGCGTCACGGATCCTCACCGTAGGACGAACTTCGATTTTCCCGCCATGATGCAAGGGAAACGCAGGGTCCCGAGAACGCTGGGACTCAGAAGCCGGATGGGACCCCGGACCAGCAGATTGCGACACGCGACCCCTTTCGCATATACGGGTGTTTCGCTGGATATCACCAGACTATGTAATCCTCGCACATGTGCGGATTCCTATAATAATCGTGCTGGCCGCGGTCGCTTGTACTGCCTGCAGCGCTTCCGAACCGGAGCGCGCCGCCGAACCAACCCGACCGACGGCGGATACTGAGATCGCAAACAGCGTGCCGTCGCCGATTCGTGATCGTGGCACGCTCAATGTTGCGACTGATCCTAACTATCCACCAATGGAGTTCCTTGACGCTGCCGGAGATCTCACTGGTGCTGAGATTGAGCTGGTCAATGCTGCCGCCGATGTTATGGATCTGCGGTCTGACTACAGCATCGAAGCGTTTTCTGCCGTGCCCAGCGCTGTTCGTACTGGGCAGTTTGATGTCGGTGCGGCCAGTCTCACTATTCGACCGGATCGCGCCCTCCGCAACAACGCAGTTGTATTCGCCGAGTCCGGTTCACAGCTCATTAAGTCCAGCGATGCCCAATCGCCCGACCCCAGTTCACTATGCGGACTCGAAGTGGGAGCGCTGGAAGGTACTTTTCAAATCGAACAGCTGCTACGCGAGGCTAATGAATGTCGACAACAGCAGTTACCCCAGTTGAAGGTCGTCCCGTTTGCTGATCTGGAGTCCGCGACAGTCTCATTGAGCTCAGGGGAGCTGGGGCTACTCTTAACTGAGAGCATTGTGAGTGGCGACTTACTCACAGATTTTCCGGACCTGCTGACCTCGGTCGGATCGGTGCGAAAGACACTCCCTGTAGCTTGGCTAACGGCGCCAGACGCACGAAAACTAACGCGCACTATCAAACGAGCCTTACAACGGCTCATCGATTCTGGTTATTACCAATCCGTCATGCAGGAGTACGGCATCACTGCGAGCTCAATATCTCGCGCTGAGATCATCTGGGCCGAGGATCGTCAGAAAAGCCCAAACCAACGCAAGGGGAGTGGGTAGTAGCGCCCTAGCACCCTTCCCAGCACGAGTTCAGTTGGGATTGATCCGAGACTTCGACTATCGGTAGACCGATCAGGGTTGTCGCCGAGGACCCACCAGCCCGATAACCGCTGATCAACAATGCGTTTGACCAAGATGCGATCCAGTACTCGAGGATCTCGGACAGCCACTATCTGGCCCCGCCGCAGTCGCTGAGTGCGCCGGACTAACACCCAGTCGCCATCTCGAAGGGTAGGAAGCATCGAGTCCCCCGCGATTGTTGCGGGAAAGATTAGGGAATCGGTTTGCATGAGGTCTCGCGGCTGCATCTCTGTGAGGGTAGGGTCACGAGAGTACATCTCGACATAGAACTGGCTGTACCGCTAGAGAAAGGAACAACATGCTCCTCAAATTCCTCACCCCTCGTGTGACGCTCAACGCTCATTGCGATTTACCCTGTGGCATCTATGACCCCGCTCAGGCCAAGATCGAGGCCGAGTCGGTTAAGGCGTGCATGGAAAAGCACAACGCCTCGGATGATTCCGACTTCCGCGGCCGCGCGATCACCATCAAGGAGGACCGCTCGAATCTCGTCAAAGAGCACCTTTGGATTCTATGGACCGATTACTTCAAGCCACCGCACTTCGAGAAGTACCCCGAACTCAACACGCTGTTCAACGACGCTACCAAGTTGGCTGGAGCTGGCGGTACCAAGGGGACTACCGACGTCGCGGTAGCCGATGAACTGCTGGGTAAGATCGACCGTATCTCGGAGATCTTCTGGGAGACCAAGAAAGCCTGATCCGGTGACCAATCAGCCTGAGGCCGCGATCCGTCTCACCATTCCGGCGTCCAGCGCCTATCTGTCGCTCGCGCGAGCAGCGACTTCGGCAGTGTGCGCCCGTATGGATTTCTCGATTGAACAGATCGAGGACACGACTCTTGCCGTGAATGAGGCGGCCTCGCTGCTTCTTGTGGATGCACAACCAGATTCTGAGCTGCAGATCAACTGGCAAAGTTCCGCATCCGATTTGCTGGTGGAACTGGTTTCACACAGCAGTTCCGGCCGGCCGCCTCGACGCACGACATTCGCCTGGACCGTATTGAGTGCCCTGGTGGATGACGTTGATGCGGTTCTGGCTGCGGATCGAATTCGTCTTTCGCTCACTGTTCATCCCACAGGGGCGCTGGCCCAGTGAATAACAGCACGCACTGGACCGAGCGTGATCGGGAACACGAGCATGAGTTGCTCGCTCAATTCAAAGGGCTCAAGTCTAGCGATCCCGAATACCAATCGATCCGGGACGAACTCGTACTTATGAACTTGCCTCTTGTCCAACATCTCGCTCGTCGGTTTCGCGATCGGGGCGAGCCATACGATGACTTAGTTCAGGTGGGCACGATGGGTCTCATCAAAGCGGTCGACAGATTCGATGCGGATCGAGGCGTCGAACTCTCGACCTACGCCACCCCCACAATCATTGGCGAAATCAAGCGGCACTTCCGAGATCGCGGTTGGGCGATCCGGGTGCCTCGGCGCCTGCAAGAACTCCGCATCGCCATCAGTCGCGCTTCCGCCGAGCTATCCCAGGGTCTGGGTCGCTCCCCCACCGTTACGGAGATGGCCACACATCTCGACATCTCCGAGGATGAAGTTCTGGAGGGTCTGCAATCGGCCCAGGCCTATGCGACTGCATCGATAGATTCCTCATCCTCCGATAGTGAGAGTGAAGATGGTGGTGGATCGCTGCAAGATGTTTTGGGATCGCTCGACGATGCGATCGAGGACATTGAAAATCGAGAATCATTGAAACCGCTGCTCGCCGAACTTCCCGAGCGCGAGCGCGCCATCTTGGTTATGCGGTTCTTCCAGGATCGGACTCAGTCCGAAATCGCAGAGGAGCTGGGAATCTCCCAGATGCACGTTTCTCGACTACTGGCTCGAACACTTACTAAGTTACGTGCCGGCCTAGCGGACGACTACTAATCACACGACAATCCGCAAATCACACGACAATCCGCAAAGCCCGCAACACCGAACTGACTTTTACCTCAGTCATCTCGCCGAGACCTTCTCCATCCAGCTGCACGGCGGTTGGGCGATCCGCACGGAGAGTCATCTCTTTCAGATCTCGGCCGACAAATAAACCATTGGCCGAGCCAGCTGAACTCCCCATCAACAGTCGGCGAGTCCAGCGTAGGGATGGCAGTACCCGGAGATCACGGATTGCGAATACGTCGAGGTTGCGGTCGAAACTGGCTTCTGGGTTGGGGTTGACCGGTAAATCGCCAAAGAACGTCCAAGGCGCTGCATTTTGGACGATGGCGACGAAAACGTTGTCAATGTCCTCTTCCTTTGGGCGCTCCACCGTAATCATTGGGTTACGGCGGTCAGTGCCCGCGAAGTACTCCCGCAAGGTGGTCATGAAATAGCGAGTAGGAGTGGCCCGCTTCCCTCGCTCACGGGCTGCCTCCATGGCAGCAATGATCTCCGCATCGAGTCCCATTCCGACACTCATAGTTAGCCAGCGATCCGATGCAATACCGAGGTTGATGGTGCGAAATCGCTTATCTTCCAGACCCGCAATAAGCACGCCGGTCGCTTCAACCGGATCACGAGGCAGTCCCGAGGATCGTGCGAGTACATTCCCCGATCCGCCTGGCACGGTCGCGAGTGCTGGTACGTTCGGCCCCGGCCCGTCGATGAGAATTCCATTCACAACTTCATTGATAGTGCCGTCACCACCAAGGGTCACAACGACATCCATCTGCTTTCTCAGAGCTTGCTCGCCCAACTCTCGGGCGTGGCCACGATGATCCGTGACTGCCACTTCGAGATCTAGCGTGGCCTGGAGGGCATGAACCAAGACATCTCGCACCCTTGGATTGGTGGTTGTCGCCTTTGGATTGACCACAAGAAGCCCGCGCATTACCCGACCCTATTGCCCACAGCCCCGAACCGCCGACACGACCCCAGAACCGTCAAAGAGGTCGCACTGGCGTTGTCGCTCTAGCCTAGACCTCATGGCAGGTATGGAGCAGCGGACAGCAGACCGAGTTACCGCCCTGACGGCCGCGGTCCAGGCCGCCTTCTTGATCGGCTACGCGGTAGTGATCGCCTATCTACTCGTCAGCCGCGGTCCCGAGGGTCCGGAAGAAGTGGCTTCAGGCCCCGGGGTTGCGGCAGAAGTGGTGACTTTCGCGCTATTCGGCGCCGGTGTGGTGGTTGTCGCCGTAGGCCGCTGGAATGGTCGCTCGTGGAGCACGGTGCCGTTTGTTGTCGTCCAACTGCTCACCTTGACGGTAAGTTTCCCGCTCATACTCGGGCAAGCCAACGAGACTGGAGCCCGGATAGCTGGCGCTGTAGCGACATTTGCCGCACTCATCGGACTTGGTGCGTTGATTGTGGGCCGTGCCTCTGGCTCCGAGACAAAGGGAAATGTCGAGGAGAAATAACTGAAATCCTGCCGATTCCGGCCAATATCCGACTAATCGCACAGGGTATGTGACGAACACCTCACCCGTTTGCGCAAACCACCTGCCGACTCCTCTTGTCGCAACGGCGATCTACTGCCAACCTTGAGGTACTGGAAGACAGCCCCTAATGCGGGCGAAGCCCACGGCTAGAGCGTATCTCACCGCAGATTGCGACTCTGCTTTGCCCTGCGCTTTGACTATCTATCAGTGGAACAGCGGCAGAGGAGACCTCATGGACTGGCGTCATATCGCAGCGTGTCGAGACGAAGAACCCGAATTGTTTTTCCCCATTGGAAATACGGGTCCCGCGCTCGCGCAGATCGAGGATGCCAAGCAGGTCTGCCAGAGCTGCACCGTCCAAGAGGTTTGCCTGAGTTGGGCCATCGAGACCGGGCAAGACGCTGGCGTCTGGGGCGGTCTGAGCGAGGACGAGCGTCGTTCATTGAAGCGTCGCCGGGCACGTGCCCGAGCGAAACTTGCTTAATCTCTAGAGCGGACAGAGGACGCGGGCTATTGTCGTCGCTTGGCGGGCCGACTCCCCGTCTATTTCGGTGGGCAACTGCCTCGGCCATATTGGCCGATCTCCACTGCGAATAGCTATACAACCGTGGAGCTGGTCTGCGACTAAGGTCTGAACGATTTCCAGACCTAGGCCCTCGATGTGCCAAGGGTCGAAGCCGACCCCATCGTCGATAACTCCTAGACGAATCTCTGAGTCGGTACGTTCGTATTCGACCCAGACACGTTGAGCGCCACTATGTTCCATTGCGTTTAGTATCAACTCCGACAGCACCATAGCGAGTGGTGTCGCGATCTCTGATGGCAGCACTCCGGACGATCCGGATATCTTCACTTGGGGTACGGGGTGATCCTGAGCCGCAGCGGTGTCCTTCGCCATGGCCAGTATCCGCGGCCCAATGTCATCGAAGTCAACTTGCTCCCCGGGGCTGTGCGCTAATGACTCATGGACTAAGGCAATCGTGCTAACTCGCGCAACCGCATCGAGCAGGGCAGCTCGCTGCCCACCCAACGGCTGCCGCCTCGCTTGTAGCCGCAGAAGCGCCCCCACGGTTTGAAGATTGTTCTTCACTCGGTGGTGAATTTCCCGGATCGTGGCGTCCTTAGAGAGTAGAGCTTTTTCCTGGCTTCGAAGCTCCGTTATGTCCCGCAGCAAGACCACCGCCCCACCCGGTTGTCCGCCAACAAGTAGCGGCACAGCACGCATGGACGCCACTACGGCTCCGGTACCGAACTCGACCGACCCCACTTCCTGACCGGCTGAAATCTGACGGACGGCTCGATCAACTGGTCCCCATTGCCGAACCACTCGGGCCAGAAGATCGGTTAGCGAAGTGCCAACCAACGACTGGGATACACCGAGTCGCCGCAGACAGGTCCTCGCATTGGGACTGGCGTAGGTGATCAGACCCTTCTGATCCAGACGCACAATCCCGTCTCCGACTCGAGGTGCAGCAGCTCCGACTGACTCGGCCACCTCTTCAGGAAAGGTCCCGGCAGAAACCATGGTTAATAGCGCGTCACATGCCGCTAGATAATTATGCTCCATATCGCCGATGCGATGCTGATCAATGGCGCTGTAGCGAGCTAAGACAGCAACAGTGGATCGATCATGACCTACCGGGACTACTTCGACTGGCTCAGAAAGTTGATGGGGAGCCGGATTGCGATGCCGATCTGTTCCGCTGAGCTGCACGGCTTGGCCGGATTGCATAGCTCGTTCCATAGCAACCGCCCGGGACCGCGGTACGAACGCTCCGACTGGATCATCCTTGAAAACTGTCGAAGCCGTTGATGGGCGGACGTGTGCGATGGCGATCCAACCGGCACCATCCCAGGTGCGTACGAAGAGGACTAAATCAGAAAAACCCAGATCGGCCACTAGCGCCCACTCCCGCACCAACAATCGGAGACGGT
Source organism: Micrococcales bacterium (assembly GCA_002699445.1). GTDB lineage: Bacteria > Actinomycetota > Actinomycetes > S36-B12. The sequence continues at coordinate 43,195 of PAAU01000022.1, forward strand.
TGATCGATTCGGTGCGCAATTCGGTTCGAGTGCGGACGACGCTTTCCCAGGTGGACACAAGATGAGGATAGAACCTAGTGGCCGCCTCAGGTGCGGTTGGCTATAGCGGCAACTAAACGCAGCAACGCTCGGGGTGACTGCAATAGGAAAAGGGATGGTTCGACCACTTCGATTTCTGCAATCAACGGTTCACCGAACTGATCTCGAATCAGATCCACTCGCGCATACAGTAAATCGCGCCCGACCCAGTCCAGTACGCGGTCTCCCAACTGACGCTCGTCTGTCGCGATCTCGAGCGCCGCCGAAGTTCGCTCTTCGGCATTTCCTAATCGCGGTTCCTTGCGCACCGCATGCGTAAACTCGCCGTCGATCCACACGAGGCTGCGCTCGCCGTGCTCTTCGACTGACGGCAGATACGGCTGCACCAGCGTCTCCCGCTGATCGACTAGATGCCGCCACAATCGCTCACCGCGATTTAGGTCATCGTGCCGCACGCGGTCAGTGAGAAAAGATCCGGCACCCACCGCTGGCTTGAGTACGACGTCCTCCCAACCCGTTCGATCCATCACCGCAGCTAAGGATTCTTGCGAGCCAACAGGCGGAAACATACTGGGAATCGCCGGCAGACCCGCGACCGTTGCGTCATGTAGATAACCCTTATGGCAGTTCCACCTGATCACACCTGGCGGATTCCACAAGGGCACAACGTCGCTTGTGCGGTCTATCCAGGTGAGGAAGTCATCGAGCTGACTGATGTAGTTCCAAGTCGAACGGATTATTGCGAGGTCAAAGTCCTCCCACGACACCTCCGGATCATCCCAGGCGACCAGGTGGGGATCCAGATCTGCGCGGGCAACCGCCCTCAACAGCAATTCCTGGTCAGGGTCGGGCTCCGGTAGCTGGACACACGTCACGACCGCAATCCTCGAATGCGTCACTCCCCCAGGCTTACATATTCGAGTCGTTGGTGCCTTGCCGAACTAGCCCGGCTCGGGTCTTGTAGCGTCTTAATATGACAGTCGGCGAATCCTCGATCACAGGTCACGGTGGCACTCTCGCAGTTACCGCAGCACATCATCACGGTCAAGACATCATGTGGACCCTTTCGGGCGCACACATTTTCCCGTTGTACGACGCCGCAGTAGGGGAAAGCACACCGATGCGCATCATCGATGTCCGGAGCGAAGCTACCGCGGCCTTTGCAGCAGAAGCGACCGGAAAGTTAACGCGAACACCAGGACTGGCGGTGGTCACTGCAGGTCCCGGTGTCACTAACACTGTGAGTGCAATTTCCGGTGCTTGGTTCAACGGGTCACCAATGGTAGTTCTTGGTGGACGAGCCCCCGCGGCTCGGTGGGGCTCGGGTGCCTTGCAGGAGTTGGACCATCCTCCCATCTTGGCCCCCGTCACCAAGTCTGCGGCAACCGTGCACGACCCCGCGCGTATCGCGGCTGAGGTAGATGCCGCATTCCGATTGGCCAGTAGCTCTCACCGTGGGCCTGTCTTCCTAGACATTCCCATGGATGCGCTCTTCGCCCACAGCGACGGTAACTTGTCTGCACCTGATGACAGCGAGTCGCCGATCGATGAGGAAAGCATCACCGAAATAGCCCGTCTCATCGCTAGTGCGAAACGGCCAGTTCTGATCTTGGGCGGAGACGTTTGGGCGGATGGCGCTGAGCACCAAGCCGCCGAACTAGCACAACAGCTGAATCTTCCTACTATCGCGAACGGTATGGGTCGTGGTGTCCTGCCCCCCAATAGCCCTTCGTTGGCGACGCGAGCCCGAGGCAGTGCCTTCAAGGAAGCTGATCTCGTCGTTGTCGTCGGCGCGCCACTCGATTTCCGGTTAGGTTTCGGTGCTTTCGGTTCACCTGATCAGCCAGCAGCGGTCGTGCACATCGCGGACAGTCCTGAACAACTTGCGGGGCATACACCCCTGGCCGCGGCAACGGCCGGTCCGCTGCAACGCATCCTTGCCCAGATGTTGACCGAATACGAACGAGCAACGGATATTAAGGACCATCGCAGCTGGACTTCACGTCTCCGAGAGATGCACCTCGCGGCAATCGCCGCGGACTCGGAACTACTGTCCAGCAACGCCGATCCCATTCATCCAGCACGTATCTACGGCGAACTGCTACCGCGCCTGACTGATGACACGGTTGTGATCGGCGATGGTGGTGATTTCGTCTCCTTCGCGGGCCGATTTATCCAGCCCGAACGGCCCGGAAACTGGCTAGATCCTGGTCCTTATGGCTGCTTAGGGACTGGGCTTGGGTACGCCATGGCGGCTCGGGTTGCGCGACCTGACAGCCCGGTGGTGCTTCTCATGGGTGACGGAGCTGCTGGCTTCTCCTTGATGGATGTCGATACGCTCATACGCCACGATCTTCCGGTCGTGATGGTGGTCTGTAACAACAGCGCTTGGGGACTTGAAAAACACCCGATGCAGTTTCTTTATGGATACGACGTTGCCGCAGACCTCCGTCCTACAAACTACGACAAGGTCGTTACGGCTTTGGGCGGCGCTGGCGAGACCGTGACTGATCCAGATGAAGTGGGATCGGCTTTAGATCGCGCGCTAGCCGCCAAGGTTCCCTACCTAGTCAATGTTGAGACCGACACTGCGGTCGCTTACCCACGCAGTACGACTGGGATTTGATTAATCGATTGGCGCTCGGTTTGGCCTGACCGGCTGCTAAACAAATTTGTCGCGATTCACTATCGCTCGAACGACCGAGCCGGCCAACAAGACTCGTTGTTCTGCATCCATAAGTCGGACCTGAAATCGCAATCGGCGACCTGAAACTTCTGCGACCATGGCGTCTGCAATCACAACGGCGCCAACCCAGCTAGGCAGGAGATGATCAATCTCGACGTGCGTACCCACAGTGGTCTGATCGGAATCCAAAACGTCGCCCACCGCCGCACAGCTAGCAGCCTCGACCCAAGCAATCGCACGAGGAGTTGCTAATACCGGGAGGTCACCACTTCCCAAGGCTTCAGCCGTATCGACCGCAGCTACCGTAAAGGAGATTTCAGCTCGTTTACCAACCGTCACGCCTGCCATGGCTCGACCGTAGGGCAACGAGACTTATTGCACCAGCCCCAGCCTGCGTAACTCAACGATGAGGTCATGGGGATTAGTCGACGATGCCAACGCCGCATCCAAGGTGATCTGTCCGTCCGAGAATAGGCGAGTGAGATGCTGATCAAAGGTTTGCATCCCGTAGTAGCTTCCCTCAGATACCAACTGGCCGATCGTAGAGGTCTTTTCGGGATCAGCGATCGCTTCAGCCACGCGTCCTGTGTTAACACAGATTTCCATGGCGACCGCACGACCATCCCCATGTGCTTTGGGAACGAGTCGCTGGCACAAGATCCCTCTCAGCGAGCCCGCCAGACTCAATCTCACCTGGGCCTGCTCATGTGGCGGAAAAAAGTCAATGATTCGAGTTATGGTTTCTTCAGCATCCACCGTATGCAGTGTCGACATAACAAAGTGACCCGTTTCTGACGCCGAGATAGCTGCTCGAACAGTTTCCTGATCACGCATCTCGCCCACCAGGATCACATCAGGATCCTGACGCATTGCGGCTCGCATTGCGGTAGCAAAATCCTCAGTATCCACATGGACCTCACGCTGATTGATCATCGCGAGTTTGTCGTTGTGAACAACTTCGATGGGATCCTCGATCGTGACGACGTGCACCTCACGATTTTGATTGATGTAGTCGACCATGCCAGAAAGAGTCGTCGTCTTACCCGAGCCCGTGGGCCCAGTGACGAGCACGAGCCCCCGCGGCTCCAATGCCAACGGCGCCACCGCTTCCGGAAGCTCCAACTCAGTCAGTGCGATAGCACCTACCGAGACTGCACGAAACACTAACCCTGACGTGCCTCGTTGCCGGAACGCGTTGACTCGGAAACGCCCCACACCTTCCATGGCGTAGGCAAAGTCTGCTTCATTCGTCGCGTCAAACGAAGCTACGAGATCACTACGCAAGACTTCGTGGACCATGTGTTCGGTGTCTTTGCCCGTCAGAACGTCTGCCTCGAGTCGACGCAGCCTGCCGTCCACTCGGATCCGAGGAGGTGACCCCACCTTGCAGTGCAGATCCGAGCCACCCGATTCGATGAGAGCCCTGAGGAAGGGCAATACCGACACTGGGGCTCGCTCAGTTTCAGACGGAGGTTTCTGCCATTCCGGGGGCAGTTCCGCAGCAGGCTGCGTCACTTGCGCCACTCCTCACGACTACACATATCGACCATTCTTTCGCTACGCCGAAAAAGTTTCGCATGGCCGAAGTACGGTCCCCCGAAACTCTTCTTGTGTATATATCGCATACTTAGTAGGTCAACATGAGCCCAATCCGGGAGGAAACCGTGAGCAAACGGGCAAGAAAGCGTCGTTCACGCAAGAAAAACAAGGCAAATGGCGGCAAGCGCCCCAACGCATAGTTCTTTTAGACTAGAAAACGTGGTGATCTACTTCGCGTTCTTGGGCAGCTAGCGGTCTCAATCCTCGTCTCGCGGCGAGATCTGTGACACTTCTACTGTCGTCTCGGCTACTACTGTGGCTGATCCATCTGGTCCTGAGATCCGTACTTCGGTGATGCGCTGCATGATCCGAGTACGCAATTCGGCGGGCGCCGGGGAACAGCAGGACTTTCGGATCAGCTCCTGCACTTCCTGCTCGAGTCCGTAGTCCCTCAGGCAATCCCCGCAATCGTCGAGGTGCCGCTGTACCTGTGCTTTGCGTTCATCGTCTAGTTCGTGGTGGAGGTACTCATAAACTTCCGCCAAGATTTCGCCACAGTCAGCGTTCTCGCACGACATCACTCCACCTCCGCAGCATCCGAGATGAGGCCGCGGTCCGCCGCGTAGTCGCCGAGAAGCGATCGCAGTTGCTTACGCCCGCGATGCAGTCGGGACATGACAGTTCCCACTGGCGTGTCCATGATTTCGGCGATTTCCTTATAGGGAAAACCCTCGACATCAGCCAGATATACCGCCAACCGAAAATCCTCCGGTAATTCCTGCATCGCCGAAACTATGTCGGTGTCGGTAAGCCGAGCCATGGCCTCTTCTTCGGCACCGCGCAAACCTTCGGTGGGCTTGTGGAGCGGTCCGACTTGCCAGTCTTCAAATTCACCGGTGCTGATTTGCTGCGGTCGCCGCTGCCGCTGGCGATATTTGTTGATGTATAAGTTCGTCAAAATTCGGAAGAGCCAGGCTTTGAGATTGGTACCGTCGCGGTAGCTCTCGAACGCCGAAAACGCCTTCACATAGGCTTCTTGAACTAGGTCCTCGGCATCTGACGGATTTCGGGTCATCCGAAGCGCTGCGCCGTACATCGGATCGAGAAACGGCAGCGCGTCCCGTTCAAATCGTGCCTTGCGATCCTCCGCCGATTCACCAGATGGGCTGCGGCGCTGACTCCCACTTTCCGGATCCGCAGACTCAATATTCTGCTCCGGTTTAGCAGCGGCGGATGTGCCTTCCTCAGCCAAGAGTTCTCCGTTTTCGCGGTTATTATTCTTGCTCAACACTACGGCCTGTTGCGATGCAGCGCCCACTTCGGTCCCCAACGGCCAACTACCGCCGACTCGGATCGGAACTGATCCGGCTGCCGGAGTGATCTCAGACGTTCCCATCATGAGTCATCCAACGTCACCCAGCAGCCTCGCATTCCCGGAGACACTCCAACGCCGAAGTGATTGCAGTCTCAAAGCAGCTGAATTTTGTGCGAAACCTGCAATCGAGTGCATTGGGGTGCGCCGCCAAATGACGGTGTTCCAGGCTGCCTCACTCAGATATAGCCCAATTTCTTCCTGGGTCAGCGGCGCTTTCTTCTTGATTTGCATACTGTGATCCGCCCACGGCAGTCCAAGAACATCGACGGAAACACCGTGCTCACCCGTAGCCTCGATCAATTCCACTGGCGTTCCGAATGGGTCCCGATCGCCCTGTATCACTGTCACTAGGTGATTTTCTGCGGCTGACGCCAGCTCGTCGGATCGGTCAACATTTGGTTTACCTGGTGTATGGAGCGGAAACGCCAGACAAAGCACCCCGTCCACCTCAAGATCGCCAACAGTCCGACAGGCGGTCCGCGCACCACTGCTGCGGCCGCCCACGATCAAATGCCGCAGGGCCTCGCCTGAGCGACGCAGCCAGGTCACCGACTCACGAAATGCTGCATCGAGCTTTGACTTTGCCGGAGCCACACTTTTACCCTCAAATGCCCACGGTTGCTCGAAAAGCACGACTTCGACTCCTCGTTGCGGCAAGTTGCCTGCCAATAACTGCAAATCCCACGAATTGATCCCAGCACCAGCGCCGTGCGTCAAGGCGAGAGTGCCTCGAGGAACGCCTTCAGGTACTTCGTATACGTGGGCACGGGCGGTCCCAGCCGTTGTCTCAATTTCTGTCACTCGTGCCGTGGTAACCACAGGATCATCCTGTCCGTTATTGAACGGTTTCGCTACCGTCGGGCGAACTTATTGGCTGTCTTGGCAGCTCGGTTTTGAAGCGCCCTGAGGAACCCACCTGGCGACCAGCGAAAGGTTCGCCATGCCGAACGCGCGGCCTTCGGGGTCACCACAAGTGCATCGTTAGCAGCCACACCGCGCCGGATATCTGTCACTAATGCCGCGACCGGGTATATACCCCCCGGCAGCGACTCCGCCATCTTTCTGGTGGAGACCGGGATCGGTACCGCAGGCAGATCCGCTGGCATTTCCTTGTCCAGGATCGGCGTATCGGTGAAACCAGGACAGACCGCGGTAAAGCCCACTCCAGCCGCCGCGTATTCGACCCGCATTGACAGCGTCATGCCCACTACTGCGTGCTTGGTTGCTCCGTATGGTGCCAATCCAGGCGCCGGAATGAGTCCAGCCAGCGATGCCGTATTCACGATCTGCCCAGAACCTTGCCGCAGTAGGTGAGGGAGAGCCGCGATTGTTCCGTGCACCACGCCACGCAGATTTACATCAATGGCTCGGTCCCAGTGCTTGACGTCTAACTCGTGACTCTTGCCACCAATACCCAGACCAGCATTGTTGTAGATAATGTCTAGTCGCCCATGCTGGGCTACCGTCTCGTCCACTAACTCAGCTATCGCCGCCGCATCACGGACATCTACAGAGCAGGCCCGCATCCAATTCGCATCGAATCGGTCCTGGAGCGCCACCAAGCCGGCAGAATCGACATCTACAGCGATGACCTGGTCACCATCTGCGATATGAGAGCGAACGAGTTCGGCGCCGATCCCAGAGGCGGCACCAGTAACAATGACAATGTGGCTCATTCCTCCACGATGTCAGAGCAGTATTTCAGTACTGCGATAGGGCTAACTCTCAAATGAAATTGAGCGCATTAGTTCGGGGCCGTTATTGCGAACATTGTTGACTTCGGTTCCGACTGGCTCGGCCTTTAGCCAACCCGTGGGCTCTGGAGTTACCTCTGCTAATGCTTGGTTGGCATCGGTCTGAGCCGGATCCAACCACGCACTCCAATCACTGGCGGGAACGCACAAGGGCATTCGGTCATGGATGCGATCTAGACCTTGCGTTGCCGCAGTCGTGATGATCGTGGTCGTGCACAACCATCCCGCCGGATCATCTTGCGGGAGCCGAGGGTCCCGCCAAAACTCGTATAGTCCAGCCATCGCAACCCCTGAGCCATCTTCCGGGTGAACAAAGAAAGGCTGCTTTCGCGGTTTACCCTTCTTACCCCGCGGTGCCGATGGTTCGGTCGATGTGTACCACTCGTAATAGCCATCCGCAGGCACCAAACAGCGGCGTTTGCTCGCTGCGCGGCGATAGGACGGCTTGTCAGCCAACGTTTCAGCCCGCGCATTGATCATTCGCGAACCAATGCTGGGATCTTTGGCCCAACTCGGCACTAAACCCCACCTAGCCACGGCCAGTTCACGAGTTAATGAGGCACTAGTCTCCGTCTCGTACTCGGCCACAATGTAAACACTTTTGGTTGGGGCCACGTTGTAGTCGGCCGACAGATCTTGCTCAGTTGCCCGAGTAACATCGAACTCCACAACCAAGGCAGCCTTGTCGCGGCTTGCCGCATACCTGCCGCACACCGCTGAGCTACCGTCAGCTCTCAGGGGGCGTGAAGGTCTTGGTCCGCTGCATCCCTGCTGCCCGGCCCTTACCAGCGATGACCAGGGCCATCTTGCGACTGGCTTCGTCGATCATCTCGTCGCCCAACATGACGGCTCCCCGCGCCCCGCCTTCGGCAGAAGTGAAGTAGGAGTAGGCGTCCAAAATGAGTTCTGCATGATCGTAGTCATCCTGCCGTGGGCTGTAGACCTCGTTGGCTGCCTCTACCTGACCAGGATGTAGTACCCATTTGCCGTCGAAACCTAGTGCAGCACTACGTTCCGCCACTCGGCGATAGCCGTCGACATCCTTGATCTGCAGGTACGGTCCGTCGATTGCCTGCTTGTCGTAGGCACGAGCCGCCATCAAAATCCGCGAAAGGATGTAGTGATAGGCGTCGCCCTCGGTGTACCCGGGCGGCTGCTCTCCAACGATAAGTGACTTCATGTTTATGCTGGCCATAAAATCAGCTGGTCCGAAAATGATGGTCTCGACTCTGGGTGAAGCCTGGGCGATCTCATCAACATTGACAAGTCCTAGAGCATTTTCGATCTGCGCTTCGATCCCGATCCGCCCCTGCTCAAAGCCCATCGTTTTTTCAATCTGGGTCAGCGTCATGTCTAGCCACTGAACCTGGGCTGCAGTCTGGACCTTAGGCAACATGATGCAGTCCAGGTTCTGGCCCGCATTTTCGACAATCTCTGTGACATCTTGGTACGTCCACTGTGTGGTGAGGTCGTTCACCCGAACAACGCGGACTTTCTCTTGGTAACCGCCCTCGTTCAGCGCTGCCACGATATTTTTTCGGGCATCAGCCTTCGCGATTGGCGCAACCGAGTCTTCTAGATCCATGAAAATTTGATCTGCTGGGAGGCCCTTGGCCTTTTCCAACATCTTGGGGTTAGAGCCTGGAACCGCGAGATTTGACCGGCGGGGGCGTAGCGACTGGGCAGTGGAATCTTCGCTCATGAATGGCACCTCGTGTTGATGACCTACTTAGGACGCCGGCACCCGCTAAGCGATGCAGCAGCCCTACCACGTTATCCGTTGACGTTTCATCAGGAAATCCCGCCCCCACAAACGAACGACCGTGGCCTTAGTAAATGGGCTACAGGAGAGGACTCAAACCGCGTAATCTGCGGACTTAGGAGGTAAGCCGCTATGCACGCACGAACTATCACGGCCAACATTGTGCCTGGACGCCTTGACGAAGCACTGCAGATTTTCCGTGACGAGATCCATCCCATGATCGAGCAACAGCCCGGACATATCAGCACGAACCTTTTCATCGATAGGGATCGAAATCGGGCACAGACGGTCACTATCTGGGAGTCGCGTGCCGCGGAACAAGCCACATCGGAGCGAAGCGAATATCTCAGCAAAGTGCTCGGGCGCCTTAACGGCTTCCTTGCCAACCGCCATGTCGCATCGTGGGAAGTCGCCGGAGGAAGCAATTAACTCACCGATCGGTCAAAGCGATATTTGTCGCTCTTCCCCGCGGCAATCACAAAAGCTAGTCCTGCCAGGATGAGTAGTACTCCCGGTAGCAGTTGAATCGGTGGAAACACCCCTAACCACACTGCAGCCACCAAGATCGCACCTGGCACTTCGAGTAGCAGCGCTAGGCCGACTGTTGTTGGCGGCAGCCTCTTTAGCACCACGTTCACCAAGGAGTGCCCTAACAGTTGGGCAAGAACTGTAAGTGCGCCGATGAGTATCCAGTCTCGAGGCTCGTATCCGGTCAGTTCGACTCCACCTACCAGGCACGCCACAAGCAAACCGGCGGCCGCCAGTCCATAGACGACCGCGCTGTACTGCCCGGCTCCCAAATCCTTGCGGGCTTTGGCGCCAGTCATTATGTAGGCAGCACCAGCCAACCCACCTAACAAGGCAAGACCGTCTCCAAACAGTGCCGAAGGGCTCGTCGCCACATCCACCCCCGTAATGAGCAATACACCGATCATGGCGGCTCCTACACCTACCCAGAGCCATCGAGAAACGGGGTATCCCAAAATTCGGGCGAACAACGCTGTCCAGATAGGGACGGTCGAGACAAGGGCGGTCGCAGCCGCGACGGAAGTGAACCGAAGCGAAGGAAGAAAGGTTGCGAAATGCAATGCCAACATGACACCGGCGGCTAGAACTATCCAGGACTGGGATCGTAGCGACTGAAATGATTCGCGTCGAACTACAAGCCATCCGGCAGTCAGGAGTGCACCCAAGGCACAGCGCCAGAACGCAATTGCGAGAGCAGGAGCCCCGCATGCGACCACAATCGGTGCAGCGGTAGATACGGCAAGAACTGCTACCGCCAGCAGAACCCAGTCGCCATTTGTGGGGGCAATCGAGTGATTGGAACGACCCATACCCCTATCCAACACCTCAGACTCTTGCGTTAATACCACCCCTGCTCAGGATAGAACCCCACAATTCGACACTTTTTGCCACTAGCCTGCAAAGCATGAGCGGGTCGACAACCAGAATCTTTGTCGCGCGCCTAGCCGGCGTCCCAGTATTCGATCCAAACGGGGACCAAGTCGGACGGGTGCGTGACTTCGTCGTGTCCCTGCTTAGCGCCGACAGACCGCCGCGCGTTCTTGGAATCTTGCTAGAGGTCCCGCCCAGGCGGCGTATTTTCTTGCCTATCGGTAGAGTGCGATCCTTCGCGGCCGAACAGGTCGTGGTATCCGGAGTAGTCAACCTGCGACGATTCGAAAAGCGACGACCAGAGACATTGGTGCTGGGCGAGTTGCTGGACCGCTCGATACAACTCAATGATGCGGCCAGTAACGCCACCATCGTTGACGTCGCGATTGAGCAGAATCGCACTCGGGACTGGGACATAACCAAGTTATATGTCAAGCAGGGCGGTGGGTTTCGACGCAAAGGGCAATCGCTCATCGTCAGTTGGGACGACGTCACTGGTCTGCAGCGCAGTTCCGCAAAGCAAGGTACTGATGCCTTGCTAGCCAGCATCGATTCACTTCGACCTGCCGACCTCGCCACGATGCTGCAAGAGTTGCCGAAAAATCGAAGATTCGAGGTAGCCGGGTCCTTAGAGGACACCCGGTTGGCTCAGGTCCTTGGTGAGCTCAACGAAGAAAATGCCGCGCAAATCTTGTCTCGTCTCGACGTCGAACGAGCTGCCGACGTTCTAGAGGAGATGGATCCAGACGATGCGACTGACCTTGTCCTTGAGCTGCCCCTGAGCCAACGGTCAGTCTTGCTGCAGCGGATGGAAGACGAGGAAGCCGAAGACATTCGATTGCTGCTTCGCTATGACGAAGATTCCGCGGGCGGGCTTATGACTACCGAGCCTGTGATCGTGGGACCCGATGCCACAATTGCGGATGCGCTCGCCCGAGTGCGCGACTTCTCCTTACCGCCATCATTGGCGGCTCAGGTATACGTCGTTCGCCCACCACTGGAGTCACCCACCGGCAAATTCTTGGGGGTCGCACACATCCAAGCTCTTCTGCGTGATCCACCATCCTCACTGGTGCTTAACGTTGCAGACCCGGAGTTGGAGCCGATTTCACCCCAGACCTCGATTGACGACGTGGCACGCTACTTCGCTACCTATAACCTGGTTGCTGTACCTATCGTTGACGACAGTGATCACCTGCTAGGCGCGGTCACTGTCGATGATCTCGTCGACCATATGCTTCCGGAAGATTGGCGTGATGAAGCCTCAGTTGAGGAGGTGAACTCCGATGGCTGATCGTTCGCTACGCAAAAAACAGAAGGCTCGCGGTCTCGATGAACCGATGGATCGTGGTCCGGGGCTGCGGATGCAGTACGACCCCGAACGAGTCGGTCGTTTTAGTGAACGGGTAGCTCGTTTTCTTGGCACCTGGCGGTTCATCATCTGGATGACCTTGTTCATCGTCTTTTGGATCGTCCTTAACGTCTTCATCGCGTTCGGTCGATCCCCGGACGAGACCCCAGACCCGTATCCCTTTATTTTCCTCACGCTGCTGCTCTCGCTACAAGCGTCCTATGCCGCTCCACTGATCCTTCTTGCTCAGAACCGACAAGACGACCGCGATCGAGTCCAGTGGTCCGAAGACCGCGACCGCTCGGAACGGCTTATGGCTGATACCGAATATCTAGTGCGTGAAGTCGCCGCATTGAGACACGCCCTTGGCGAGAGCGCTACTCGCGACTACGTCCGAAGTGAATTGCGCAACGCCCTCGACGAGATTCGTGATCTTCTCGAGGAGACGCAGGATGAACAGTCGGAAAGAGATTACTGATTTCGGGCTCTATTAGGGCCCGGAATCAGCAAGTGTGACTGCTTCCGCTTAGCCTGTTTCTATGGCCTCAGTCGAGCGAGAAGCGATCATGGCGGCGCTAGCGACCGTCGAAGATCCCGAGATTCACCGCCCAATCACTGACTTAGGGATGGTGGCCGCAGTCGATATCGACGGCGGAAGCGTTGCCGTCACGGTGCTACTTACCGTCAGCGGTTGCCCAATGAAGACGGAGATTATCCAACGGGTGACTTCTGCAACTTCAGAGGTGCCTGGTGTCACCAATGTCTCGGTAGAGCTTGGCGTCATGACTGATGAACAACGCACCAAGATGCGCGAATCTCTTCGCGGTCCGGCTAAGGAGATCTTGTTCAACCGTCCCGGTTCCTTAACGAAGATCTACGCAGTCGCCTCCGGAAAGGGCGGAGTCGGAAAGTCTTCGATCACGGTCAATCTGGCAGTGGCGTTAGCGGCCAGAGGGCGAACCGTTGGTCTCCTCGATGCAGATATCTACGGCCATTCCATTCCCGGAATGCTGGGACTCGACCGTAACCCCACCGTGGTTGACGGCATGCTGCTGCCTCCCGAGGCCAATGGCGTTCGAGCGATCTCTATGTTGCCCTTTAAACCTGGCGGTTCAGCCGAACCAGTGGCCTTTCGCGGTCCGATGTTGCATCGTGCCTTGGAGCAGTTCCTCACCGACGTATGGTGGGGCGATCTGGACATTCTCTTGCTAGATCTGCCGCCTGGCACCGGGGATGTGGCCATCTCCACCGCACAGTTGCTCCCCACCGCAGAACTGCTGATAGTGACGACTCCGCAGCGTGCGGCTGCTGAAGTAGCGGTTCGTGCCGGGATGTTGGCGCAACAGACGCACCAAAAAATTGCCGGCGTGATCGAAAATATGAGTGCTTTCCCGTGCCCACACTGCGGCGAGCCCACAGACTTGTTCGGGTCCGGCGGTGGCGATTCGGTCGCTGCATCGTTAAGCCAAGCGTTGGGTACGGACATTCCGTTACTCGGTCGAGTGCCTTTTGATGTCAGATTGCGGGAGGGCGGCGATGGTGGTGAGCCGCTGTCTGCTGAAGAGCCAGATTCTCCGGCAGGTATGGCAGTTTCGGCGATTGCCGATCAGCTGGCCGCCAAGAAGCGTGGGCTCGCCGGAATGAGTCTTAGCGTCACCCCAGCTGGGCGCTGACAACCATTACAGGCAGATAAGCCGCCGGAACTACGGCTCCACCGGCTTCACTATCACTGAAAATTAAGTTTATTCGCGACGACATCTGCGGCCAAGCGAATACCGGCAACGCTTGTCGAACCTCAGACTCGGCTCTAATCCAGGTCGGTTCGATGTTGTCTTGCCCGTCAAACATGGTGACCGGATCCTCCGCGCCGTCGGCAAGGTACTCCACCCAGGCTTGGTTGTGGGCAAGGTAGGCGCCCTGCGCTGTAATCATCTCGTCATGCCATGGCAAAAAACTCAATGAAGCCACCTCAGCACCGGCCTGTGCGACCTCGTCTCGGCCAGCGGCAGCCGTAGCCTTCAAATCCTGGTTACGTTTCAAGTCGCTCTCGTCAGGATCATCGGGGATCTCTGTTGCGATTCCTTCTTGGGCAATCTTCATCTGATTTTCCGATGCTTCGATCGCAGTCAACAACCGCGTCATCTCGATGTTTCGGGCGGCCCAATCAGCGACAGCCATCAGTGCGGCCAAGAAAATAAGTCCCACACTGAACCAAAACAACATTTTGACCCAGATTGGCGTCGGGCGAGGCTGAGACCTCGTCGCTATCGGTTGCGGCATGACCGCTTGCTGCGGGGCATCAGGCGGGGGATAGCCAGAGTTTTCCACCCCTCCACTGTGGCGCACGCGAATCCAACCAGCCTCTCGGGGGGTCTTTGTTGAATGATCCGCGGCAGTGACAGAACGTTAGGAACCGGAAAATCCGCTCGCGGGCCCTGCCAAGTCCCAGCCGCCGTCGGCCACGATAGTTTGCCCAGTGATGTAGTCACCGGCAGGCGAGACTAGGAACGCAACCATGGCAGCGACCTCATCGGGCTGCTGTAACCGCCCCAGCGGAATGACTCCCCCGACCTGCTCTGGGTTGAGACCATACTTCGATGCCCAAGCATCGGTATAGACGATTCCTGGGGCAACTGCTGACGTGCGGATTCCATGTCGCGCCCACTCCTGCGCCCATGTCGAGGTGAGACTTTCCACTCCGGCGCGGGCTGCTGATGAATGGGACATACCGGGCAAGCCACGACGCGGCGTCATAGTGATGGATACGACTTTTCCGTAGCCATCGGGGATCATGCTCCTGCGGGCAATTTGCGTGGTGACCCGCCAAACCGCGTCCAGGTTCAATCGGGTGACTGCCCTAAATCCCTTTTCAGAAATATCTTCTGCAGGCGACAGGAACTGTCCGCCGGCATTATTCACAACCGTATCGAGGCCGCCGAACTCTGCCATTGCTCTGTCGACGGCAGCCGATACCTCGGCTTCGTCGCGTACATCGGTGCTGTGGCCAATCGCCCTGCCGCCCGCTTCTTCGATCATAGAGACAGTCTCAGCCAACGGCTCCTCCCGACGGCCGACACAGAAGACCTCGGCTCCAAGTCCACCGAGCACTGTGGCGATCGAGCGACCGATGCCTGATCCAGCACCTGAAACCCAAGCCTTACGATTCGCCAAACAGTTGGGAGCGAAGACTTCCGCGGCACTCATGACGATTCTCCTGACGTTGATTCGGCTTCTCGGGCGCGCCGATAAACCGACCGACGTCTCCGGGTGTACCAAAGTCCAGGCACACCGAGTGCGGCACCGGTAGCTGCAACCCAAATCCACCAGTCCGCATCATTGGCTGCCAACTGGTTGCGGAATAGCACTAGTGCCACTAGGGCTACTAACCAGAGCACCGTCCCGGTTGCGATGGCACCAACACCATCCACATCGAGTGGCTTCACCTCTTCCGGCCAGTTGCTTCCCTCAGACATCAGATTTCCTCACTCCTGCAGGCTATCGGACAGTTCCGCCTAATCACGGCCGCAACAACCGGACCCGTCACAGGAGGGCCCCAATAACCACTAGAAGAACCAATAGACCGAGAACCGCAAGGGTAATCAATCGGCGGCTGCGCGGATCCACGGCTATCAACGAATGTGCCACTGGCTAGAGCCAGCAACTACTTTCTGGAATCGAACTCGAGAAGAACGACCTTTTCGCCGGGCTGGTAGTCGCTATCGCTGACAAGGGTGACATCCGATGTCTCTCCAGGCTGAAGACCTCTAATCGCTGACGTGGCGGTTGCTACCGGAACGCCGTCGATGTAAACGTAGGCCTTGGCCTTGCCATTCAGCTCCTGCCCAGAGACGTTTTCAAGCTGGCCCTGGACCACCAGAACGCCCTGTTGGGACAAGATGGCATATTGAGTCATCCCTAGTTCGTCCGTAAAAGTATCGCTGGCATCCGGGGCGGGCGGCGGTCCGCCTTGTTCTTCCTTCTTGTTTTTCTTGCTGTCATCGGAGTTCTGTGCCTCAGCTTCTCGGTCAAGATCGGCCTCGGTCTTATCTAGTTCAGCAGCTTCCTCAGCGGCAGCATTGCGCTCGGCCACTATCTCAGCAGCACGCTGCTGTTCCGCGGTAAGGACTACCCCCTGACCTATATTAATCGACCAAAACCAGGCGACCATGAGACCGAGAGCGAGGAGGGCCACTATAGATCCCACTAAAAGCACCTTGGGATGGTGCGGCACCACGTCGGGGCGCCGATCAACAGACGAGTGTTTCGGCTTAGATGTCACGTCGCTCACCTGCCCAGGTTATGTGGTCGATCAGTCATATTTCCGCAAGGCCTCCATACTGTCCCCCGATTTACTCAGATATGCGCTCCAAAACGAAGTCAATGCTTCGAATAAGTGCACTGACATCCTCCGGCTCGACTGCTGGATACATCGATACTCGCAACTGATTGCGTCCGAGTTTGCGGTAAGGCTCGGTGTCCAAAATGCCATTGCTGCGAAGGATCCCCGCAACCTGACTGGCATCCACGGAATCATCGAAATCAATCGTTCCCACAACGTTGGAACGGAGTTCCGGATCTGAAACGAATGGTGTTGTCAGCGGATTGTGTTCGGCCCAGGAATACAGTCGTCCCGCACTATCCATAGTGCGTTCGGCGCACCAGGCCAGACCCCCTTGCTCGTTGAACCAATCCAGCTGCTCGGCCATAAGAAAAATAGTTGCAACGGCGGGAGTGTTGTACGTCTGGTCTTTCACCGAGTTGTCGATAGCGGTCACCAAATCCAAGAACGGCGGGATGTATCGACCCGAATCCTTTATGCGCTGGGCACGATCCAGAGCGGCTGGCGACATCAGGGCAAACCAGATCCCTCCATCGGAGGCAAAGCTCTTTTGAGGGGCGAAATAGTAGACATCAAACTCATCGGGAGCCACCCATAGACCGCCACCCGCCGAGGTCGCGTCATAGGCGGTGAGCGCACTATCTCCCCTCACCCGCTTGGGGCGAATCGCCACACCGGTCGACGTCTCGTTGTGAGGAGAGGCAAAAAAATCGACGTCACTCGCCGGCTGAAAATCCGGTGCTGAGCCAGGCTCCGCGGTAATCACTTCTGGATCGTCGAGAAAAGGAGCCATTCCTGCCGCCTTCGCGAATTTTGAGCCAAACTCGCCGAAAGACAGGAACTGGGACTTCTTTTCGATGAGCCCGAAGACTGACGCATCCCAGAAGGCGGTGGATCCACCGTTACCCATCACAACTTCATATCCGTCGGGCAAC
The DNA here is from genome assembly GCA_002699445.1 of Micrococcales bacterium. GTDB lineage: Bacteria > Actinomycetota > Actinomycetes > S36-B12. The sequence continues at coordinate 60,373 of PAAU01000022.1, forward strand.
TGGAAGAGCTCCCGCAAACCGGCGCGTACCCGACCTACCTGCGACTTCACCGCTTTCTGACGGTGACTGGTACCAAGCAGATCGGAGGCTACTTGCTGAAGTGCCTGCACCTGTTCCGGACGAACTTTGGATGGGCCAGCGCCGAAACGGCCGTCATTAGGGAGTAACTCGCTGGGGATGGTGATCTCGATGGACATCGAATTCCTTTCGGTGGCGCGGCAGGCGCAGAACGGCTACTTCTTAACGGTAAATCAGAGCAACCCCGATAGTGGAACCGCCTACCTGACAATCCACTGGATCGTTGGGTAGGGCAAACTCATCCGTTTTCCGGAACAACCCCATCAGTAAAGAGCGCTGGATCCCAGCCGGGCACCTGCTCAGGGCGCCTTGGCCTCGGCCCGACGTAGCGGGCGGAGGGCCGAATCAAACGACCCGTCTTCTTTTGCTCCAGAATATGGGCGCTCCAGCCTGCCAGCCGGGCGCAAGTGAACATCGACGTAAACAGATGCGGCGGAACTTCAGCAAAATCGAGTACGATCGCTGCCCAAAATTCTACGTTCGTCTCAAGAACTCGATCGGGCCGACGGTCTCGTAGTTCCGCCAGCGCAGCCTTTTCCAGCGCTTCAGCAACTTCATATCGAGGCGCATTTAGTTCCAGGGCCGTCCGACGCAGCACTCTTGCTCGCGGGTCCTCGGCTCGGTAAACCCGGTGACCAAATCCCATCAAGCGTTCGCCACGATCCAGGACTCCGCGCACATAGCCCTGTGGATCCCCAGACTCTTCGATTCCTTCAATCATCCCCAATACTCGGGACGGGGCCCCACCGTGGAGTGGACCCGACATGGCCCCAACCGCTCCAGATATAGCTGCGGCCACGTCCGCTCCAGTCGAAGCAATGACGCGACCAGTAAAAGTTGAGGCGTTCATTCCGTGTTCTGCCGCTGATACGAAATAGGCATCGACAGCTTTGACGTGAGCGGGATCTGGCTCGCCACGCCACCTGATCATCATGCGTTCAACAATCGACTTCGCAGTATCGATCTCTGATTGCGGCACCATTGGAACCGCATTGCCGCGCGCTGATTGGGCGACGAAAGACATCGCCATCACTGATACATGAGCCAAGTTCTCTCTGGCGGTTTCATCATCGATATCCAGCAACGGTTGAAGACCCCATCCTGGTGCGAGCATGGCAATCGCAGATTGAACGTCAACACGCACATCACCGGAGTGAACCGGGATCGGGTAGGGCTCTGCTGGTGGCAGCCCAGGATTAAATTCATTGTCAACCAATAACCCCCACACATTGGCAAATGAAACTCGCCCCACGAGGTCTTCGATGTCTACACCGCGATATCGCAGTGAACCGCCGTCCTTGTCCGGCTCAGCGATCTCCGTCTCGAAAGCGATGACGCCTTCCAAACCGGGCGCAAACTCCGCCATCCGCAACCACTCCTCTTACTACTCCGCCTATGATTCAACCCGATCGATCCATTTTGTGGAACACCGGCTCTACAAAAACTTCAGTTTTTGTTTTTAGCTAGGGCGCCAATCTTTCGAGTCCCCAGGCTGATGCATCATCCAACCTGGCCTCCGCCTGCAGCGATTCAAACCGAATTCGATCGTGCAACCGCGAAGGTTGCCCTTGCCAAAACTCCACTACTGTTGGTTTGATCCGGTACCCACCCCAGCGCTCCGGGAGCGGAACCGGAACATCTTCCGGAAAGCGCTGTTCCGCCTCCGTAATGCGCTCGACTAGGTCCTCACGTGATGCGATGACCTGTGACTGTGGTGAAGCCCATGCCCCGATTTGGGCACCGCGCGGCCGAGTCGCAAAGTAGCTAGCTGCCACCTGTCGACCTAGTGGTACCACTGGCCCCCGCACTCTCACTTGCCGATATTGGGCCAACCAAGCAAAAACTGCCGCAGCTCGACTGTCTTGGGCAAGATCTTGCGCCTTGACCGAATCAAGGTTGGTGTAGAAGGTGACACCGTAAGGATCCACATCCTTGGCTAGTACCACGCGAACCTGAGGACCATCAGGTCCGCAGGTGGCCAGACTCATTGCATTCGGTTCCGGGACTTCCGCCGCTTGCGCCTCGGCTAGCCACTTTGAAAATTGAGACAGGGGTGTGTCCGCAACATCTGCCTCCGCAAGGCCAGGAACGGCGTAGTCCACCCTCGCTCGCGTGATGTCTCCTGAGGCTCTCGCCTCATCTGGTGCTACCACCGGTCTGGATCTGTGAACCAGGCGCCGAGAATCTCAGTCAGCAACGCATCGGTTGATACACCAGAAGCCTTTGCCGCTTCTCTTAGTTCGGTTCGTAATGGGCGCGGGATCTGAGCCTTCAAGGTCGCCTGCTTCTTTCCAGAGGTGACCAATGCGTCCGACGTAGCACGTCCGGCCCCTCGAAAACGTCGAGAGGAGGACAACAGGAGGGGCCCGTTCTCGGACTGCGTGTCTGAAGATGCCGCCGATTTATCCTTAGCCGTTCTAGCAGCGGCCTTGGCCTTTTTTTTCTTCTTTTGCTTCTTCGCTTTCTTAGCCTTGATCTTCTCTTTCGTCTCAGAAGGCTGTGGCAGTTCGGGCGCAATAGGTTGGTTGGGATCGACCGTTTGCTTACTTCTCGTACCGTCCGTCAGGTCGAGGACTGGAGCAGTGGCATCCGGAACCACAACTAGGGCTGGATGCACCTCGGCATCAGCGGCGCGACGAAGTGCTGGTCTTGGTTGCGACATGGTTATCCAACTCCTGAAGCGACGCTTTGGTCTGCGTCTCGATCCCGAGATCTTCTCATGGTTTGCGTGAGAACCGCGTCAAACCTCTCGGCGACCTGACGGCCCCCTTGGCCAGCCCGATGTATGGGAACGCCCGCTCCTTGAGCTCGTTGGACAGCGGCACGTTCCGGGATCGGTGGCTCCAGCAGCAGTTTCGGGTAAACCTCGCGCAACTCTTTTAACCGGAAGTCCTGTTCCTTACTCCGCCCGCGAAGACGATTGACCACAATACCGGCAGTAACGAGATCTGGGTTGAGCGCCGAACTCACTATCTGCGCCGATTCAACGGCTTGTTGAGCTCCGCGCAAGGCGAAATATCCCGCCTCAGTGACGATCAACGCCGACTGGGCCGCAACCAGCCCATTACGGGTCAGCTCACCCATCGACGGTGGGCAATCCAACACCACCAGGTCATAGTCATGAGTCACCGTATCGAGGCTGCGCCGCAGTCGATAGGCATCATCAACGGTGCCGACTGAGTTTCGGTGGCTCAATGCCGCATCCGCGGCAATCACATCGATCTCGCCACCCCAACCAGTCCTCACTATCGCGTCCGCAGCGATACCAGGGCGTCCGTCGGCCAACACGTCACTGGCCGACAAGGGAATCTCTCGTGGCGCCAGCCACAAAGTCGCGTTCGCCTGAGGGTCGAGATCAATGACGAGGGTTCGTAACCCGGCCCGCTGCGCTGAACCCACCAACCCCAGGGCGACAGTGGTCTTTCCGACTCCACCCTTCTGGGAGAGCACTGCAAGCAACATTCACTTAGTGTGCCATCTTCGGTCGGCCTGGCCCCGCATTGCCTACCCTGGAGTCTTTGCCGAAAGCAAAGCATGCCATCGGTAGGTACCGCAACAAACGTTTAGCGGCGCGGCAGATAGTCCTGCAGCGCTGCAACTCGAAACCCCTGCCTCTTGATGTCTCGCAAGCCTCGCAGAAGATCCTGATGCAGATTCGGGCGCCAGTGCACCAAGATGATGTCGCCCGGAACAAACCTCTGATTTTGGCTGTAAAGGAAAGTACCTTTCCCTCCCTCAGGCATATTGACGCTCCAAAGAACGAGGTAATCGACACCGCACTTGGCCGCGGCCGCGGCTGTGTCATCGTTGTACTCACCGTAGGGCGGCCGCATCATCCAAGGCTTGGCGCCATACCAAGATCTCAGAGTGCGGGATGCCTCACAGATTTGCTGGCGCTGGCTGTTGTAGCTCAAGAACGGTAGTTCTGGATGTGTGACTGTGTGGTTTTGGATGATCTGACCGTCGACCTCGGCGATCTGACCGTAAAACTCCGGATCGTGATCCACAAACTCGGTTGTCAGGAATGACGTGACGGGAACTTTCTTTTCTTGCAAAATTTGGGCAGTCGGTGACTCTTCGTGACCGCCATCATCGATCGTCAGGAAAACCACCCGGTCCTTAGTGTCAATCCGATTCACAGCAGTCGCGCGACCAGGGGTCTGAGCGGGGAGACGATAGTTGGCTTCAGGCGATGCCTGCTCGGCCGGGGGCTTTTCAGAGCTCTGCGGGCTCCGGAGAGATTCAGGCGCTTCGTTCTTTGACTCATCACCCGCCACCGATGAACTAGTCGGATCTGCGGATGCACAGCCGACAGTCGCGAATATCACCACAGCGGCGGTGAGGGCAAGAACACGCACTATTTGAGGATAGGTCAGTACTCCTAAAGACCCGCATCACTGGGTGGCAGCTTTGACCGATTCGTAAATGCGCAGTGCATCTTCTCGTGCTTGCGCGTGGTCGACCATCCGCTCTGGATATCCATCGCGGTAACCGTCTGGATGCTTCCACGGTTCGTGAACCGCAGTACCTTCCAGATGACCAAGCTCGGGGACATACTGGCGAACGTAATCGCCATTCGGGTCAAATTTCAATCCCTGGAGTACTGGGTTGAACACCCGAAAATAGGGGGCCGCGTCAGTACCTGTACCAGCAGTCCATTGCCATCCCAATGAGTTGTTGGCGACGTCAGCATCCAGAAGTTGCTGCGAGAAGAAATCTGCACCTTTTCGCCAATGAAGAAGGAGATCCTTGGTGAGAAACGAAGCCACCACCATACGGACTCGGTTGTGCATCCACCCCGTCTGCACAAGTTGGCGCATTCCCGCATCTACGAATGGGTAGCCGGTCATTCCAGCGGTCCACCGTTCGTAGGCCCCGTCTGCCCCTGGACCGGTTTCCCAGGGAATCGCGTCAAAGCGTTGGTCCACATTTTGATTGCGCGCCTGGGGCAGTCGAAACAACACATCACCGTAAAAGTCACGCCAACACAGTTGACGGATAAACGCCTCACCTTCGGCTTCTCGAGCGGCTGCAACTACCGTGCGGGGGTGCAACTCGCCGAAGTGGAGCGCCGCACCCAGGTGGCTCGTGGAATCCTGGTCTGGCCGGTTCCTTTTCGATCCGTAAGCGGTTAATCCTTCGTGAACGAAGGATTGCAGCATCCCTAACGCCTCATCTTCACCGGCCCTGGTCTGTTCGTTCGCCTCTGGCAGTGATCCACAGTCGAGGGAATGGTCGAATCGTAAGTCACGCACTTCGATCGGCTCAGGTGTCTGCCGCCCCAACCATGACTTGTAGTAAGGAGTGAACACGGAGTACCCGGTGCCCGATCCAGTCAACACCTCTCCCGGCGGGTGCAGAAATGGCGAATCAGCGGGTTCAAACGCGATACCAGCCGCAGTGAGCTCTTCACCCACCCGCTCATCTCGAGCTTTGCCATATGGTGTGAACTCTGCCGAATGCCACACGGTATCCGCGCTTGCCTCTTCACATATCTGCAGTAACACCTTGTGTGGCTCCCCGGTTCGGACCACCAAACCAGGTCCGCCGAGTTGCCGAATGCTGGAATCCAGCGAGCGAAGTGACGCTGCCAACCGATCTTGGCGGCGCCGACCGACGGTCGGCCACAGTGCGGAGTCCAAAATAAAGAGCGGAACAATGGGCTCCCCGGCGCCTCCTGCAGCAGCGAGGCTTCCTTGGTCGTGCACTCGCAGGTCTCTTCGGAACCACACCACTGCTGTCATTCCGATACGGTATTAGTTTCACGCTCCCACGGCACGCCGGGCCAATCACGACAGCAACACGGTCGGGTTCGACTGCACAACTGAGGTCTTAGGGGTCACAATAGGAAATACCACCTATCGAGGAGGGCCGATGAAGGATCTCATCGACACTACCGAGATGTACCTGCGTACCATCTATGAACTTGACGAGGAAGGAACGCCACCGCTACGAGCCCGAATCGCAGAACGTCTCTCCCAAAGCGGGCCTACCGTTTCCCAAACGGTAGCTCGAATGGAGCGAGATGGACTCCTACGAGTGCGCAGTGACAGACGTATCGAGTTGAGTGCTAAAGGCCACCGCCAGGCTGCTCGGGTCATGCGGAAACATCGCATTGCCGAGTGCCTTCTACTCGATCTCCTCAAGGTCGATCCCGACCAGATTCACGAAGAAGCTTGCCGTTGGGAGCACGTCATGAGCGACGAAGTCGAGCTCAAGGTACTCGATGCGCTTGGCCATCCTGCTGTCTCGCCTTTCGGAAATCCGATCCCGGCGTTGGATGAACTGGGTGAAGAGACAGTCCTTCCTGAACTGCCGGAGGGTTCCACCAATCTCGCGGCCTTGGCTGGAGAGCAGCCTCAGCAAGCAGTTGTTCAGCGCATTGACGAGACCGCCCAACTCTTGGTCGGGGCTCAGCAGGCTTTGGTCCTTGCCGGGCTCGCAGCGGGGAGCACAGTCGAGTTCGTGCTCCGTGACGACTTCATCGTGATCAATGCTGGCAACGGCGACCAAACAGAGTTGTCTGCAGAGATAGCGCAGCACATAGTAGTCTTACCTTAATAGTTAGCGGCTGTCGTGAGCTGGGAGCTCCCCGAGTCGGCGGAAGGTGGGCATATGCAGATCGATGATCCTTGCCGACGCGAGGTACTCACTCGACTGCAACGGGTCAAAGGCCAGGTAAACGGCATTCTTAACATGATCGAAGAGGGTCGAGAGTGCTCCGAAGTACTCACTCAACTGTCTGCAGCATCGCACGCAATCGATCGGGCGGGGCTACGGATCATCAGCGAGGGATTGAACCAGCACGCGATAGCAACCGCCGCTGGAGAAGAGCCGCCAATGACTCGCGAAGAACTTGAAAAGCTATTTCTGAGTCTCGCCTGACTCAGTTTCCAACCTTATGTCCGATCTCCTCCCCGCCAAAGAAGTTGACGTTCCCGATCCCATCTGTGCGGCTGCCGTCGACATCGCTTTGTCTGCCGTCATTCAAGATGCGGGTCCCGAAGCGGTAGCGGGTCACATAGGCGTTCACGCTGAAGAAGATCGTCTGGTTTCCCATCGCTTCCGTTGCACACTTCCCGGCTACCAGGGCTGGGAATGGCAAGTCACGGTCACCCGCGCCCCCAGAGCTCGCAACATAACTGTCGACGAAGTCTCCCTCATGCCCGGCGCTAACGCACTCCTCGCTCCAGCCTGGGTTCCGTGGGCGGAGCGTCTTGAGCCAGGAGATTTATCTCCGGGTTCGGTGGCACCGACCGATCCGGACGATCCGCGATTGGCAGTGGGATGGTCGGGAGAAGACGATCTGGCCGCAGAGCTAGATCCTGGTCCACTCCACCCGGTGAACTGGGAGCCTTACCTACAGCGTCGTCGCGTTCCTTCTGCGTACGGGCGTGCCTCAGCGGCAAATCGGTGGGCCAGGGGCCCGGGAGGTCCTAATACAGCCGAGGCTCGCTCGGCTCCCGCTCAGTGCATTAGTTGTGGTTGGCTACTCACTATCGGCGGCCCCATGGGGCAAGCCTTCGGTGTCTGCACAAATACAATATCGAGTTCGGACGGTCAGGTTGTTTCCTTCGAGCACGGTTGTGGGGCGCATTCCGAGGCTGTCACTCGAACTGTTCACGCCGGTCCACCACCCGCGGCACTTGATGAAGTGACCGTCGACGATTTCGATCTCGGTCCCACATAGACCAGGCACCAGAAAACTCTGCATTCAAGGCCAGGTAACCTGAATCGGGGATTCAGGAGGGTGAATGAAGAAGACCATTGGTCTCGTTGTCGGGCTTGTCCTTGCAGGTGCAGGCATCACCGGTTGCGAAAAGCCACCGCCAGCCATCTCGGTCTGGAGCGGTAGTGACAGCGTCAATGTCAAAGCCCAATGCTGGTCCTTCGAAGACGCCGGTCTTGACGCCCGAAACTGCGCCCAAGACATCCTCCAAGGGACCCGGACGGACGGTCTGCCATCACTGCCGACCCAGCCGGGAAATACTTTTGGCATCAGCGTCGACCCGGACGTTGCCGAGTCTGGATGGCAGATTCGCGTTAATGGTCAGTCACTTACACCCGAGCCACTCGACACGAACTACTTTCGCGCCGCGTACGCTGCCCCCGCTCAACCGATAGTTCTGCAGGTTGTCGCGGGAGGGCTCGGCGAGATTCGAGGCGTTTGGCTTCTCGAACTCGACCCCACCGCCGGTTAGGGGTCTAGGCAGCGCCTCACTACCTAGGGATCCAGCTCGTCCGCTACCCGACGCAGAATAGTTGCTATTCGCTTAGATGTTGCGTCGTCGGGGTAGCTGCCCTTGTAGAGCCGCTCAGCGGCATCGTCCAACTGTTTTGCGACATCTTGAACGATCCCGGCAAACTCTTCGGGCTTGCGTCGTTTAGCCTTCACTACGGAGGGCGGAGTCTCGAGCACCTTCACTGAAAGAGCTTGGCGGCCTTTGCGGCCCTCAGCGACGCTGAAGTCGACTTTTGTTCCAGGCCTTACGTCTGTTGTTCCCGCAGGCATTGCAGAGATATGAACGAAGACATCCTCGTCTTCATCGGTACTGATGAAGCCGAAACCCTTCTCAGCATTAAAAAACCTGACGCGGCCGGTAGGCACGAGAACCTCCATAGTCCCAGCGACACCGTTTGCACCGCTCCTTCCAGGCTAGTCCACGAAGGGAAGGTTCCAACTAGAGACTCCCGAACCCAGCCTGATTTGCTGCTCTGGCAACAAATCAGAATTCATAGAGCCACTGCGAAAGCCTCGCGGATCAATCTCGGCAGTGGAAAAGCCAGCCTCCAGCACAGCCGTAACGACGGTCGGCTCTGCTATGGCCTCAGCCACAACGGAATAATCAACCTCAATTAGTGCCGAGTCACCACGATCTCGAACTCGCAGATTCGTACTCGTAATACCCGCCCGGCCTAGCGCAGCACGTACAGCGACCTCAGCACGATCAATACGACGAAGCCGCTCCTCATCTACGGATACGCCATAGGCAATCCGGCTGGCCAAGCAGGCTGCTTGTGGCTTGTCCCACGTGGAGAGGCCCCATAGCCGCGATGCTTCCCGGACCTCCGTCTTGCTGAAGCCCGCATCCGCCAGCGGCGTCACGATTTTTCTTTCCTGCGCCGCCAGCAGCCCTGGACGATGTTCTTGAGCTACATCATCGGCGTTCGTACCGGTAGCTACCGTTGCAAGATCTCGCTGCTGGGCTACATCCACCAGAATATCTAGTAACTCTGACTTGCAGTGATAACACCGATCCGGGCCATTTGCCCGATAGCCTTCCCGGTCTAACTCACGGGAATCTATTCGGATGTGCTCCACGCCAAGATTTCTGGCGAATTTGGAGGCCGCCGCCCATTCACCCGAAGCTAGCGAAGCACTTGTCGATGTCGCTGCAAGAACTTCGGCCTCTGATCGAGCAGCTGCAGCCAAGAGGAAAGCAGAGTCTGCACCTCCGCTAAACGCGACGAGGATCCCCCGATAGCCCCCCAATTGCTCAGTCAAGTCCGTGAGACGTTGCCGCAGCGACATCTCCGGCGGACTAGTCATTGCTTTCCCTGAGCGGCCACCGCGGCAGCAGCAGTCGCTGCCGCCGATGGGTCGAGATACTCACCGCCGGCGACCACCGGACGCAACTGCTGATCGAGGCGGTAGACCAACGGGATGCCAGTTGGGATGTTCAACCCGACAATGTCATCCTCCGAAATCCCGTCCAGATGTTTAACTAACGCCCGCAGCGAGTTCCCGTGCGCGGTGATCAGGACAGTCTTGCTGTCTCTGAGATCTGGAACCACGGCGTCATACCAATAGGGCAACATTCTGTGGACGACATCAGCTAGACATTCAGTGGCCGGCAGCTCTTCCGGAGCCAACCGGGCATACCGGGGATCAGAATTTTGCGACCAAGGGTCATCTAGATCGATTGGGGGTGGCGGGACGTCGTACGAACGACGCCACTCCATGAACTGCTGCTCACCATACTTTTCAAGAGTCTCTGCCTTGTTTTTTCCCTGTAGTGCTCCATAGTGGCGCTCGTTCAGTCGCCAATGTCGCCGTACCGGAATCCATGAGCGTTCAGCCGCATGCAAAGCGATCTCCGAGGTTCTAATCGCCCGACGGAGTAGAGAGGTATGCAGCACATCGGGATGCAAGTCATGCTCTGCGAGAAGTACACCACCCCGTTCCGCTTCTTCGCGACCCGTCTCGGTGAGATCAACGTCCACCCACCCGGTGAAGAGGTTCTTGGCGTTCCAATCGCTTTGACCATGTCGCAACAGGATGAGGGTCGTCTGTGGGGTGTGCATGGCTCTATGGTGCCGCAGGTCCATCAGGCTTGTCCGACCGCTCCCCTACCGGTTCTTCATCGCTTTCACCATTGGGCGCCAAATGCGTAAACGCTGCGAGATTAGTCGTCGGCTCGCCTCTGCTGAGCCGCCATCGCCACTCGCGTTCAATCGCAGAGCGAAACCCACGCTCCAGAATCGCATTGAAGTCGCCATCCGCATGTTTCAGAATCGTTCCCAAGACCTGATCTATCGATTCGGCCGAAATCGATGCGTTGGGTAATCGAGCCGTGAGATAGATATCGCCAAGATGATCTACGCAATAATGCGCTGCACCCATCCGACGGTTCTGTTCCAAGAGCCATCCGTATACCTCGTCGAGGTTCTCGTCCGGATGGCGAGCAACGAAAGCATCAAGCACCACGCTATGCGCTCCAGCCCGAATGGACACAGTGGTAAACAGCTTTCGTTCGCCTGGCAGTTGCACCACTAACAGATCTTCTCGGGGTTGCTCCGCTTCCAAATCAGCCTCATCTAGGAAGCCCTTGATCTGATCTACCGTATTCATCACGATCAGTGTGCCGCTTGCAACTCTGGAACGCGATGTCTAGCACCCCGATAGGCCGACATGGTGGCGGCCGCGGTGAACTGCCAATCAAATGCAGCAGCATGCCGGGGACCACTTGCCGCAAACTCAGCCAAGAGTCGCGGTTGGCCCAACAGTGTGGCGAGAGTCTCCGCCCATATGCGTGGCTCATGACTCGGAATCAAGACCCCACCGCGGCCATCAGCAACCGAAGTCGTGAGGCCTCCCACCGCCGCAGCTACGACGGGCGTCCCACTAGCCTGTGCCTCCAGGGCTACCAATCCGAAAGACTCCGAGTGCGAGGGCACTGCAACGAGGTCAGCCGCACGATAGAGCTCAGCGAGCTGGTTGGCGGGTAGTGGACCGCGAAAGTCCACCACATCATTTACGCCTAGCTCGGCAGCCAACCGACGCAGGTCAGATGGGTAGTCCGCCGCGGCGCCGGAGGCACCGCCACACAGCACTAGCTGTAGTTCCTCCCTAAGCTGGGGTTGCTTTTCCACCATGAGATGCACGGCCCGAATAAGAACATCCGGCGCTTTGAGTGGTTGTAATCGACCCACAAAGAGCAGTACTCGTCGGTGTGGCGATAGCCCCGTCCGATAACGAGCCTTCGCTTTATCTCCAGGACGGAACAGCTCCAAGTCCACGCCGGGAGGAACGACTCGGATCCGATTAGGATCTGCATCGTAAAGTTCAATAAGGTCGCGGCGCTCATATTCGGTATTGGCTAACAGCGTGTCTGCAGCGGCGACTAGATGCCGCTCACTGTCTAGGCGCGACTGCGGTTCAAGATGATCTCCGGGGGCCAGTTGGCGATTCTTGACATGCCCAAGAGTATGCATGGTGTGCACCAATGGTACGGACCATTCATCGGCCGCTTGTAATCCAGCTAGACCCGAGATCCAGTAGTGGCTGTGCACTAAGTCGTAACTGCACTGGGGATCGCTCGCCGATAGGGCAATCATGGCGCTAGCGAAGTCGGTGGCCTGAGCCGGCAACTGCTCTTTAGTCAACGAGCGCATATTCTCGTCACCCACAGGTAGGACGCGAACACCGTCACCTAAGCGGCCGGAACGGTCCCCAGTTTGCCCCCCAGCGCGGGTGAAAATGTCTACGGCAGTCCCGGTCGCGGCGATTCTGCGGGCGGTCTCCGCTAGATGCACGTTGAGCCCACCGGCGTCACCACTCCCAGGCATGTCCAAGGGAGACGTATGCATACTCACCATGGCAACACGCGACGGTTGCTCGATACTCATAGGTGCGAGTCCTCTCTGCCACTGACCAAAACGCCTTAGCCGCTAACGACATTCCCAACAGGAGGGGATTAGGCCAACTCGGCCTGATTAGGATCCGCGTCGATTGTGATGGCTTCGTACGGCTCACCAGTCGTGACATGGGTCATTCGTCTGGCGACAGTTACTGCATGGTCGGCGTATCTCTCGTAATAACGCGATAGCAACGTGACATCGATTGCCTCTTCTACCCCATGAGGCCAGGACGGCGACAAAACCGTAGAGAACAACTCCCGATGCAGCGCATCCATTTGGTCGTCGTAGCGACCAATCGTCGAAAGTACATCCAGTTGCTCAGTATCCATCAGAAGCCCCGCAGCGTTCGCGATAGCTTCGGCTAAGGCCCCCATCTGCGCAAAAACGCCACGCAACTCGTTGGGGATGCTCGATTTCGGATATCGCAGGCGAGTCTGTTTCGCCACATGTTTCGCGAGATCCCCCATGCGCTCTATCGACATGGAAATGCGGATACCACTCATCACCACCCGCAGATCAGCGGCAACTGGCTGCTGTCTTGCGGCAAGGTCGAAACATCGAGCATCGATCTCCGCGGCGGTAGCGTCGACAGCCACATCGCCAGCGATAACCGACTCGGCAAGCTCAAGGTCAGAATCCAGCAGTGCCTGAGTGGCTCGATTTATCGCGGAACCAACCGCAAACGTCATCTCGACTAGTTCGCGCGTGATTTCCGCTAAATCCTGGCGAAACTGTTCCCTCACAACGTACCTCCGCCTTCATTCTAGGCACTGCTCCCGGCACTATGGTCAGCCGACAGATGAATAGCGGATTACAGCAAACCCAACCGTATACCTACAGCGGTTAACGAATTCATTGATACACCAGACGACACTTGCCACATATCGGTCAGTGGAACACACTCCAATAGAGAACTTTTTTTGGTTCATGGGTCTCATGACCTAACGATCTGTCACGAAAGGTATTCCGATCGCAAAGCAGCCGACCACCGCCAACCGGTTTTGGAATCGGTCTAAAAATCCGGCCAAGGCGTCACCCGGGAACATCGACAACGTCGATCCCCCGTCGAGTGACCGGCCGGATCGCGGAACGCTGGACTTGATCACCCAGCTTCCGGGCTCACTCATAGTCTTAGATGGTAACGATCGCGTTCAATGGGCAGCTGAACAAATCTTGACTGACCGATTAGTCCGGAGGGACCGGATTGCCGTTCGCTCGGTGCTGGACTGCGCAATGGCCGCCCGCGCCAGCGGCGAGACGACCGTAACCAGTGTCTCCATTCTTCGACCACCCCTGCGGACGGGAGACTGGGACCTACGGGTGCGTGCGATTCCCTTAGATTTCGACTGGGTGCTTCTGGTCATAGATGATCTCTCGGAGGAAAACCGAGTTGCTGCAGTCCGACGGGACTTCATCGCGAACGTAAGCCACGAGCTCAAGACTCCGGTCGGCGCTGTCGCACTACTCTCCGAGGCTCTGGTCGCTGCTCGAGATGACCCCAAGGCAGTCAGTCACTTCGCCGAAAAAATGCAGATTGAGACAGAGCGGCTTTCCAATCTCATTCAGGATGTCATCGACTTGGGTCGGTTACAGGGCGAGGACCCATTGGAAAATGCCCGAGTAGTGCCACTCCCCGAGATCGCTGATTCTGCAGTGGAGTTTGTACGAGGGGCCGCCGACGCCAAAAACATCACCTTGGCACTCAGCGCCGCACCCGACTCCGACGTCTTTGGTGAGCGAGACCAAATAGAAACAGCAATGCGCAACGTCTTGGCCAATGCCATCGCGTACAGCTCGCCGCACACTCAGGTCGCAATCTCGGTTCGACCGAACGGGGCCATCGTCGAAATCACGGTGCGCGATCAGGGCATCGGAATCCCAGAAACAGAACTAGATCGCATCTTCGAACGGTTTTACCGCGTGGATGCGGCACGCTCACGCGTCACTGGCGGCACCGGCTTAGGTCTGTCCATCGTCCGCAATGTTTGTCGAAATCACGGTGGCGACGTACAGGTGTGGTCAGCCCCAGGTGAAGGCTCAACATTTACGCTGCAATTACCTCGCTACCAAAAGTCATCCCAAGACAACAGTTCATCCATAGAGGAGAAGCCGTGACACGAGTCCTTGTCGTCGAGGACGAAGATTCCATCCGAGACGCTGTGAGCTTCATGTTGCGTAAGGAAGGATACGAAGTGATAACCGCCGCTGACGGTGTCGCCGCGGTCAGCGCCTACGAGCGGGAGGATGTCGAACTCATTTTGCTCGACCTGATGCTCCCTGGAATGTCGGGCACCGATGTCTGTCGCCAAATCCGACAAACCTCCAGCGTCCCCATCATCATGCTGACGGCAAAGGACAGTGAGATCGACAAAGTTGTGGGTCTCGAACTTGGAGCCGATGATTACGTCACCAAGCCATTCTCGACGCGTGAACTCACGGCGCGTATTAAGGCCGTCCTCCGCCGCGGCTCAATCAAAGAAGCGGACAACGACGATGCCATCATTTCCGCCGGTCCCGTGCGGATTGATGTGGAGCGACATGAGGTGAGCATCGCTGGCGCATCCGCATCGCTACCGCTGAAAGAGTTTGACCTGTTAGCCCTGTTAGCTCGCAACGCCGGTCGAGTCCTGACGCGAGCACAACTCATCGAACGGGTCTGGGGCTCCGACTACGTGGGAGATACCAAAACCCTCGATGTTCATGTCAAGCGTCTGCGATCCAAGATCGAGCAAGATCCTGCCCACCCGCAATACTTAGTCACTATCCGAGGCCTAGGCTACAAATTTGATAGCAACCCAACGTAAGGCCAACTATTCGGTGCTTGACTCCGCTGACGTTTCGCCCTCGGAGCCCTCGCTACCTTCCTCGACGATAATTATTTCCTTCAATGCTTCGTCGGTTCCTTCGGGAGCGGCATCCACGTATTCTCCGTATGGCGCGACAACCAGGACTGGAACTTCGGTGCGTGCGGCTGATCTAAAAGTAAAAGTGACGTTGACGTATTGACCGGGACTGGCCTCGAAGTCGGCGAGTGCCGCTTGAGTTTCAGTACCAGACCTTAGTGTCACCGCACCTAGCGCGGGCAGCTCAAGTGGTTCGGGCGTTAGCGTGACTTCACTGTCAGTCGCGGTAATGCTCAGCAGCTCATCCGGTTCGTAGGTTGGGTTGTACAAGGTGCCTAGGAAAGCAGCCTCATTAGACCCTTTGTTGCCAGCCACGATGGTGGCATTATCGATAAGCATGCCCTCAGCCGAGACTTGGTAGCCATTGCCAGAGCGGGTCTGAAGCTTAGTCTCGGCGTCCTGGCCGGCGTAACATCCGGAAATAAGCGGCATCATCAGTGCCAAACCCGCAAACAATGTGACCGAGCGCTTCACAGCCGCCTCCTTGTAGTTGACGAACAACAGCCTAGCCAACGACAAGATCATCCACTACATGACGGCGGGTTACCTGCATTAGTCGGTTATATGGGCGTCTAGTCGACTCTTCTTGCAGCTCGAAGTACTCGCTCGTTAGGCGCGGCTAACAGCGTCCGAGCTATTCGACGGTTTAAGGGCCTCTTCGCCGTGATATTCTTAAGGTCCGGAAAGGGGTTCATCCGCATGACGTTCAAAGTCGGCGACACCGTCGTTTATCCCCATCACGGGGCCGCTCAGATCGACGCAATCGAGGTTAAGAACGTCAAAGGAGAGGACCGCGAAATCCTCGTCCTGCGCGTTCAGCAGGGTGACCTCACAGTCCGGGTTCCCGCGGACAACGTTGATCTAGTAGGCGTTCGTGATGTGGTCAATTCCGAAGGTCTCGATGAGGTTTTCGAAGTGCTTCGTCAGCCCTACGTTGAAGAACCTACTAACTGGTCCCGGCGCTACAAAGCAAACTTGGAAAAACTCGCTTCAGGCGACGTGGTTCGGGTCGCGGAAGTGATTCGCGACCTCTGGCGGCGCGATCAAGAACGTGGATTATCCGCCGGTGAAAAGCGAATGTTGACGAAGGCACGTGCAGTCCTCGTCAGTGAACTAGCCCTCGCCGAGGAAACGAATGAAGATAAGGCTGAGGCTCTTCTCGATGAGGTACTAGCATCCTGACCGCTGAAGGCCCACACTGACCTGGTGAGTCGTCAAATCAAGCCCAACGGATTCGTGGTCGAATCGCTGCGAATCCTCGTGGTCATATTTGGCGCCGCATTAGGCCTGCAAATTGCCAGAGCGGTTACTGACGATGCCGACGCAATGATCCTTGGCTTTCTCACGGCACCCATGATTGGTGTCATAGTCGGAGCTGGACTTGGTTACTCTCTGGGCGGTGGTCTTGCTCGCTATTTGGTGCGAGCCCTGGATAGAAGCGACCGGGCGCTTGAAGGTATAACCCCCGAAGAGTTGGTGTCTGGATCTGTAGGTGCTCTTGTCGCTAGTGCACTTGTAGCTCTCATCTCTTGGCCCGTCTTTCTCCTCGTTTCCCCGCTGATCGCACTCTCAATCTTTGCTTTCCTTGTAGTTCTGGGCGGAGCATTCGGTTTCACTGTTGCCCAACGAAGACGTGAAGCCGTGCTGGCCTCGATCGGCAGTAGAACAAGCATGAAAAGTTCAAGTCGACCGCGACACCAGACTCGGTTGCTCGACTCATCTGTCGCTATAGATGGTCGGATTGTTGAGGTGGCTCGCGCTGGTTTCGCACTTGGCAGGGTTGTGATGTGTCAACCCGTTCTGGATGAGCTTCAGCAGTTGGCCGATACTTCTGAAGAAACTCGCCGCAACAAGGGACGGCGCGGGCTGGAGACTCTTGACGTACTAAGACGAACCCCAGGAATTGAAATTTCGGTCATTCCTGATGAAGCTCCCGAGGTTCCCGACGTCGACGGCAAACTGGTACAGCTCGCGCTCAAGCACAACTATGCGCTTTTGACTATGGATACCGGATTGGCGAAGGTAGCAGCCATCTCTGGAGTCGAAGTTCAAAATCTCCACGCACTGTCGATTGCCTTGCGTCCACCGGTAACGGTTGGAGAGTCGTTGTCATTGCACCTGATCCGGCCGGGCAAGGAGGCTGATCAGGGGGTCGGCTACTTGGACGATGGGACGATGGTGGTAGTCGAGCAGAGCGAACAACACGTCGGTAGTGACGTCGAAGTAGAGATAATGAGTGTGCTTATGACTTCCAACGGTCGAATGGCATTCGCTAGGAGGAGATCTGTATGACCGTAGGGTGCATCATCCCGGCAGCGGGTCGCGGTGAACGAATGGGCAGGGGACAGCCAAAAGCGTTACGGACCTTAGCCGGTGCCAGCCTCTTAGAACATGCGGTGCGAGCCATGGCAGCTAGCCGGCAAGTAGTTCATATCGTTGTCGCAGCCCCTCCCGATCAAGTTGCTTCAACCGGTTCCTTAATGGGATCACTCCGAATTGATGCCCGTGTAGATGTGGTTGCCGGCGGTGAAACTCGTACTGACTCGGTCCGACTTGGCATGGCTGCTATGCCCGAAACATGCACTACTATCTTGGTCCACGATGCTGCACGACCGTTGGTCCCGATCGACGTTGTGGATCGAGTGGCTGCCGCCGTAGAAGATGGAGCACCGGCCGTGGTTCCCGTGGTGCCTATATCCGACACAGTTAAGCAGGTTGATGAAGCTGGGCAGGTGGTGCGCACCGTCGATCGATCAGAGTTGCGAGCTGCGCAGACCCCGCAAGGCTTCTCTGCTGACGTCTTGCGAAACGCACTGGCCGGCGAAGATCTTGATGCCACCGATGATGCGGGACTAGTCGAACGAGCCGGATACCCCGTTCTCGTAGTTCCAGGCGATCAAGAAGCTATGAAGGTGACCCGACCCCTCGATCTTTTGGTGGCTGAGGCAATAGTCCGGCGGAGGTCTGGACGTGTTCACTGATCTACGCGTAGGAATTGGAACCGATATCCATCAGTTCGACCCGGATCGACCCTTAATGTTGGCGACCCTACAGTGGCCGGATGAGCCCGGGTTGGCGGGACATAGTGACGGCGACGTGGCAGCTCATGCCGCGTGCGATGCTCTGTTGGCTGCCGCCGGTATGGGTGATCTAGGCTCCAACTTCGGAGTTGACCAGCCTGGCATGACGAATGCCAGCGGCACCCGTCTACTGACCGAAACTGCAGTCAAGCTTCGAGGAGCGGGGCATTCCCCGCAGAATATTTCAATCCAGGTGATCGGCAACCGACCCACGTTAGCTCCCCGCAGAGAAGAAGCGTGCGAAGCGATGTCACTTGCAGTCGGGTGTCACGTCCACGTCAGTGCCACCACATCAGACGGGCTGGGCTTCACCGGCAGAGACGAGGGTCTTGCGGCGATTGCCACCGCTCTGGTAGCTATTCGAGCCTCCTAAGGTCCCGCACCGGCATTGACCTCGCTAGCCTTGACGGGTGACGCTCCACATTCACGACACCGCGACCCGAAGTCTGCGCGAGTTCAAGCCGCTGATATCCGGCGTTGCCTCGATATACGTTTGCGGTGCCACTGTGCAATCTGAGCCCCACATCGGACATATGCGTTCGGCAATCGCATTCGACATTCTTCGTCGTTGGCTGACATACAGCGAATACAGAGTCACTTTAATCCGCAACGTAACCGATATCGATGACAAGATCCTGGCTAAATCAGGTGAGGCTGGAGAAGCCTGGTGGGCCTGGGCTTACTTGAACGAACGCCGTTTCGACGAGGCTTACCGTCAGCTAGGCGTTCTGCCACCTACCTACGAGCCAAGAGCTACTGGCCACATCCCGGAAATGATCGACCTCATGACGCGTCTTATCGCCGCAGGTCACGCCTACGCCACCGATGAGGGCAACGTGTACTTCGATGTGAGCTCGTGGTCCAACTATGGTGCGCTCAGCGGTCAACGGGTCGACGAAATGCAAACAGCGGAGATGAGCACTGTTGGGAAACGAGATCCACGAGACTTCGCACTGTGGAAACGCGCTCGACCGGATGAACCCAGTTGGGGCACACCATGGGGGCCCGGACGTCCGGGTTGGCACTTGGAATGTTCGGCTATGGCCGCCAAATACTGCGGTAGCGAATTCGATATTCATGGTGGTGGGCTTGATCTCGTCTTCCCACATCACGAAAACGAGATTGCTCAATCACAGGCGGCGGGGGATCCTTTCGCCAGCTACTGGATGCACAACAACTGGGTGACCACAGCTGGCGAAAAGATGAGCAAGTCACTCGGGAATTCCCTTCTGGTCAGTGAGCTCCTCAAGAACACTCGGCCGATCGAACTGCGCTACTACATGGGATCGGCCCACTATCGCTCCATGCTGGAATTTTCTAGTAAGGCGCTCGAGGAAGCAGCCGCAGGATTCCGTCGGGTTGAATCTTTCGTACGGCGGGCTAGCGCCATGACCGGCGGCGTCAACCCTGCCCACTACTCCGTACCGAAGTCGTACACCAGGGCCATGGACGATGACCTCGGTGTACCGGCCGCACTGGCGGTTTTGCATGATCATGTGACGCAAGGCAACGACGCGTTAACTCGAGGTGAGGATGCCAAGGAACTTTTGGGGCAGGTACGAGCCATGTCCGCAGTCTTGGGAGTAGATCCATTAGATCCGACCTGGTCCAGCGAGGACAACCCACGCGCTGAAGGTGCACTCGATAGCGTGGTCAACTACCTCCTGGACAAAAGGGAAGCGGCCCGTTCCGAACGAGACTTCGACACTGCGGATGCAATTCGAGCGGAACTAGCCAGCAGCGGACTAGCTATAGAAGACGGTGCTAACGGCTCCACCTGGAGCTTCGATGAGTCGGGAGGTTGAGATGGCTGGCAACTCAGCGCGCCAGGGGGCGGTTCGCAAATCAAAGAAAAAGCAAACCGGCGGCTCTGGCGGCAAGCGCAAGAAGGGGCTTTCAGGTAAAGGCCCAACGCCGAAAGCAGCTGATCGGCCCGGTCACCCGGCTTCCCGTAAAGCTGCTCGAAATAAGAAAGCGGCAGATCGTGAGGGCACGACTCGTCGAGAGGTTATTTTGGGGCGTAATGCCGTAGATGAGGCGCTATCCGCTGGAATCCCCGGCATAGAGCTGACGATTGCCGACTCAGCCAGCGAGGATGTCCGCATCACTCGGGCCCGCGCCGCGGCCCAGGCAGCTGGGATACCAACGGTCGTAGTCAACAAAAGAGACCTCGACCGGATCGCCGACGGGCTTCCCCACCAAGGAGTCGCGCTGACAGTCGCGCCTTTTCACTACGTTGAGCTGCACGATGTTATAGATCATCGTCCGCCCAGTGCACAGGGACGCCAGCCGATCATCGTGGTACTGGATCACCTACAGGACGGCCGCAACCTGGGAGCGATTGCCCGCAGTTCAGCTGCCTACGCCGTCGCTGGGATCGTATTGCCCAGCCGACGAGCGGCAGGGGTGACTGCTGCCGCCTGGCGAGCCTCAGCTGGAGCATTGGCTCGCTTACCTGTCGCCAAGGTGACCAATATGGCTCGGACCGTTGCAGCGTTGCAGAAAGCGGACTTTCTCGTCGTCGGCTTGAGTGCAACCGGCGGTAGCCATTTACAAGACATCGATCCCGATATTCTCGATCGACCCTTGGCTCTGGTAGTCGGAAGTGAGGCTGACGGGATTTCCAGACTAGTCGCAGAGCGTTGCGATCTTCTGGTCACAATTCCCATCAGCGACGTCACTGAATCGTTGAATGCGGCTACGGCAACAGCCATAACTTTGGATCGGCTGCGAAATCGTTGAACTAGGAATCGCTGATGAATTTGGCAGACTGATCAATATCGCTAGCACCTATTTCAACCACAGTGATCGACCGGCCGGGTCGACGCTCTAGAATCGAGGAATCGCCGGCGTGGCGCAATTGGCAGCGCACCTGTCTTGTAAACAGGTGGTTAGGGGTTCGAGTCCCCTCGCCGGCTCCA
>PAAU01000023.1 GCA_002699445.1 Micrococcales bacterium
CATTAAGAAAAAACCCACTCATGTTTTTGGTTTCCCCACAAAAATCCCTCCCAAACCGCAAAAACCCCACAAACTCGAAAACCGGTTCCTACCCAGTACGACACACCAAAGCCAGGCCGTAGCAGCAGCCCTACGCCGAGGTCCGGAACAAAGCGGCACCAATCAACCGCTCCATCTAGTCGGAGCGGTATACAAGCTCTTCACAAAGGGTGCGTAACGGACTTCGCAACGCCACTAGATCTTGGGGATTGTGGACTGACGCGCCACAACCCAGCGTGTCGCGGCCGTCTTGTCGTACTAGCGACTTAGACTTCGCTGAATCGGCCAGACCCTGCCTGAGGAGACATCCGTGTCGACACTTGATGCGACTCGCGAACCTGCGGACTCAGGTCGCGTTGCGTCGGCGGAAACTGGCATTGGTGGCAACCGAACTATTTCCGGAATCGGTCCCTCCGGCTCAACCGGTAGCCGCGGTCTTCGCTACATCCCTGGTCTAGACGGAATCAGAGCTATCGCCGTCCTGGCTGTACTGCTCTATCACGCTGATGTGCCCTGGATGCCGGGTGGTTTTCTGGGCGTCGACATGTTCTTTGTCCTGAGCGGCTTTCTGATCACTTCGATTGTTCTGACTGAACTCGATGGCACTGGGCGGCTCGACTTCAAGCGCTTCTACCTCCATCGAGCGCGCCGACTGTTGCCAGCCATGTTTGTCGTTCTTGCGTTGGCTGCGGTTTTGGCGGCTTTCCTAGCAACGGATGCCGCCGCCACCGTGCGACGAGACATTCTGGGTGCGCTGACTTACACCACTAACTGGGTCTACATCTTTACCGACCAGTCATACTTTGAGGCCACGGGTCGACCACCGATGCTGCAACATCTGTGGTCGCTGGCTGTGGAAGAACAGTTCTACCTGATCTGGCCCGCGATTGCGGTACTCGCCTGGCGGCGGGGTGGTCGTACTCGAGTTCGTAACTGGGCCTTGATCGGCGCATTCGGATCAACCACTCTCATGCTTGTCATCTCACTCATGAGCGGATTCCCACAGCCTAATGACGGCAGCCGGGTCTACTTCGGAACTGACACCCATGCCATGGGGCTACTGATCGGAGCAGCATTAGCCACCATTTGGATGCCCGACCGACTGAAAACCAACCTGGCCGGTGGGGCAAAGACAATCCTCAATGTGGCAGGCTTTGGCGGTCTAGCACTTTTAGTGCTGATCATGATGAATACCCACTCCAACGCATCATGGTTGTACTGGGGTGGCTTCCTCATTTTCTCGGGAATCGCGGCGATCGTGATCGCCGCAGCATCACATCCGGCGTCGATTTTGGGAACGGCGTTGGGGACGCAGCCGCTGAAATATATTGGTCAGCGCTCTTACGGCCTCTATCTCTTCCATTGGCCGGTCTTCGTGGTCTTACGACCGGAACTGGACGTACCCCTTGAAGGATTCGCAAACCTGGTGCTCCGGTTTTCGATCACATTCGGACTCGCCGAGTTGTCTTATCGCTATATCGAAATGCCGATTCGAAGAGGTCAGGTTCGTGCGGCCTGGCGAAGGTTCAAGGGCCTTTCACCGGAAGACCAAGAGCCAATCAGACGAAAGATCCTGATCGTCGGGGCCGTAACCATGCTGATAGCAGCGCTCACCACTGTGCGTCTAGTCACCATCGAAGAAGAGACCCCAGACTATCTCGGGGGAATGACCGAGATCTCCGCACTAGATGCGACTACCGAGTCCAACGAAGCAGAACAGGCAAAGCCGGGCGACCCCACATTGTCGGATACGGTGACGGCACCCACATCGGAAACCGACTTCAGGCGTGGCGTTCTTGCCGTTGGCGAGTCGGTGATGCTCGGCGCTCAGGGAGGGCTGCGTTCCTCTTTCAAGAAACTATCTATCGATGCGGGGGTTGGACGTCAGGCTGTCGACATGCAGGCCAGGCTGCGCCAGCTGCGTGATGCGGGAGCTTTCCGAGAAACAGTTGTCTTGCATACCGGTTCCAACGGTTATGTGACCGAACCGCAACTGCGCAGCATGCTGAAAGTGCTGTCGGAGGTGCCCAGAGTCGTAGTGGTCAATGTTGACGTACCTCGCGAATGGAAAAACCCCAACAACGAACTTATCGAAGAGCTCGTTGCAGAGACCCCCAACACAGTGTTAGCCGATTGGCACGCTCGCTCTGAGGTGGAGTCAGGTCTACACGTGAAGGATGGCGTCCACCTGACTCAGAAAGGCGTCAGAGAGTACAGCGACGTGATAAAGCAGGCGACCGTTGCGCTCACGGAGGCTCAAGATCAGCTGGCAGAGCCCACCGATCCATTAGCGCAACCGGAAAGCTGACTCAGGAGGATCTAAGGCTCGCCGGCTGCTTTGTTCCTACTTGACCGTCACCATGTGTAATCGGCCCCCGAACTGTATCTCGGGAAGGCCGCAACCAGATCGCGTAAGAAGTCAAGACCCGCAGACGCCGCGCAGGAACTCAACCATTTTTTCCGAGACGTTGGCGGGCTGCTCCACAGCCGAAAGGTGCCCCGCGGCAACCACCTGATCAAGATTGCCGTTGGGTAGCGCGTCCGCCATCGCAACCTGTTCAGCGTAAGGGCTCAACAGCAGGTCTTCGTCTCCGTAAATTACTGCGGCTGGCTTACTAAAGTTGGCGAGGTCGACCAACGAGTCCGGACGCGACGCCATGGCGCGCTGATACCAGGCCACGGTTGTCGGTGCTGCGGCTCGAATCCACTGCTCGGTTCGTGTCACAACGTCAGGACGGCTCGTTCGGCTAGTCTCTCCGATCAGGCCAGGCATCATGGCAGGCACCAAGAACTCAGTGCTGTTTTCCGCAACTACTCGCTCGGCCACCGTGAGCCTATTAGCCAGCGCCGCCTCGGGATCAGTCGTGCCTTTTGTATCGATGAGCATCAGCGAATCTATGCGCTCGGGTGCCAGTCGGAGTAGAGCCATCGCTAGGTAGCCACCCAGCGAAAGCCCACCGAGATGGAAATGACTAATTTCTAGATCGTCGGTTAACTCGATCAAGCCTTCAGCCACACGGTCCAAGTCTGGGGGATCTGCTAACAATGGTGAATCCGCAAAACCAGGTAGGTCCGGAGCGACGACTCGAAAACCCTCTTTACTCAGCCGAAAAACCTGCTGCTCCCACATGGACCCGTCGCACGGGAACGCATGCAGTAGCAGAACCGCAGGTCCGTTGCCGTGGTCTCGGGTCGAGATCACGGCATCACCGAAAGGCCACCGTCAATGATCAGGGTCTGTCCTGTCATGAATGACGACTGATCGCTAA
Source organism: Micrococcales bacterium (assembly GCA_002699445.1). Taxonomy (GTDB): domain Bacteria; phylum Actinomycetota; class Actinomycetes; order S36-B12. Next base: position 3,309 of record PAAU01000023.1, read on the forward strand.
CAAGGAAGAGGGCCGAATCAGCAATCTCCTTCGCAGTCCCCCAACGACGCATCGGAACACGGCTCAGGACCGCTTCCTCGGTCGATTCTTCCTCTCGAAGGAAGCCAGTTAAATCGGTCTCGACCCAACCAGGCAAAAGCGCATTCACTCGAATGTTGTTCGAGGCGCATTCCAGTGCCAAGCTTTGAGTTAATGACACAACAGCTGCCTTAGCGGCACCGTAATGAGCCATCAGCGGACTCCCGCGTAATCCTGCGATACTGGCGAGGTTGACGATGGCACCAGACTGATCTTGCAACATAGTCGGCAACACAACCTGACAAGCATGAACGACCGAGTCCACGTTCAACTGCATAGTCTTTTGCCACCCAGAAAACCTAGTAGCAACGACAGGCATCGAAAATGAGTTGCCACCAGCGTTGTTAATCAAGATATCGGCGCCACCGAGTTCCGACACCGCAACATCTAATGCACCTCTGAATGCATCGGACTCTGTAACGTCGGTAGTCTGCGTAACGCAGCGACCACCGATCGCCTGGATGTCATCGGATAACTCGGCAAGTTGCTCGCCATTCCGGGCCAGTACGGCCACCTCTGCTCCTTCGGCTGCCAACCGCATCGCTATTGCTCGCCCGATACCGCGGGATGCCCCAGTAACTATTGCCCGACGACCCGTAAGGGTGCTCATAAGTCGTTCCACCTCTCCATCGGTCCGTCCCACTCAGTAGGTAGCGGAGATGCGGCCGGTGTCACTACAGTAGCGATTTCACCCAGGACCGCTTGCACGTGACGCTCACCAATCCACAAATGACCCGCGTCATCGACTGGGACCAGCTGTGCTTGCGGCACCGGCGAGAATCTGTCCGCGGCCGCGTCGGGACGCAGGTAGTCATCAAACTCGGGAACCATCACGATGAGCCGTCTACCTGATGCGGCCCATCGAGCCAGATCGGAATCGTCTGTATATCGGAGCGGTGGAGAGAGGAGAAACGCACCGGCAACCGGGGGTCGATCTCCGAACCGCAGCACAACATCGGTACCAAAAGACCAACCGACCAACCACGGTTGCGGTAGTCCACGACGCTGAGTCCACGCAAGTACCGCACCCAGGTCGAGCCCTTCCCCGCGGCATTCATCAAAAATACCTTCGCTCGCGTGGGCGCCAGCACCAGCACCACGCATGTTGAACCGAACAACGGCCAATCCGGTGAGAGCCGGTAGCCGCCAAGATATTTTCCGGAAGAGATGCGATTCCATAGAACCGCCCTCGGTAGTCAGGGGGTGAACGCAGATGAGAGTCGCCACCGGCTCACACCAGTCCGGTAGGGCCAGCTCACCCTCAAGGTTGAGCCCATCGCCAGTCGTGACCTGAAATCTCTCCCTGATTGCGGGGAGAACGCTATTAGCACCGATACGAGTCATCGCTCGGCCCCCCGTCGCCAACACCGAGTGTGCCAATGACGTCGCTGCGAAACGCCATCGGCCTCGTCCGCGGGCCAGACCACGACATGTGGTTCCCCCGACTTAATCGGGTCTAGACACCACGGGCAGGTGTAGGACTTCGTTGCGTTCTGGCCAGGAATCGGGCGAACAAAGAACTCCCGCCCCTCGCGAGCCTCACGTTGTTGCGGCCCCGAGACGCCCCCCAAGGGACGATGCTGAGGTGCTTTGCGCTTCCTGCTGGCCATATGGCGCATCAAAGCATCTAGGCTACGCATGTGCCAACTGCTGCAGAAGACTTACGGGCTCTGATCGCCAGCCGCCACGGTCTATTGGTCGTCGACAGTCGAGATGAATCGGGGCTAATCGTGGCTGCAACCGAGGCGGCCACGCTCTGTCAGGCTCAGGTGTGGCTTTGGACTCCAGCAGATGGTTTATACGCGGTAGGACACGATCCGCAATCTGGTACCCGAGATCCCGCGAAAGCTCTTGCTTTTCTCACTGACATTCGTAAGAAAGTTGTTGTTTTGCTTCTCGATGGTCAACCCATCTTGGACGATCCAGTGGCCGCTCGGTCACTTAAAGAGTTCGGCGACCAGAACACGGCCGGTTCCACTGCCATTCTTACTGGAGTGGGGGCGCAGGTTCCGGAACTACTGCTGGGGACCGCTATTCGCTGGGATCTGGCACCCCCCGATCGAGAACATATGACTGCTCTAGTCGAGCGAATTGTTGCCTCGTTACCTCGCAGCGGCTGGCGGGTCAGCATCACCGATCTCGAACCACTTGTCGATGCGGTAATGGGACTGACCTCAGCTGAAGCCGAACGGGTGATTTTGAAGCAGGCCGCGATCGACGGCCGATTGGACCCCGAAGATGCCGCAGCAGCCACTCGCGCCAGAGCCGAACTATTGTCCGATGGCCCACTCGATCTCATCGATGCCGACGTAAACTTCACCGACGTTGCTGGACTCCAGGAGTTGAAGGCGTGGCTTCGGATACGCGGTAAAGGCTTCGCACCCGAAGCTCGTGATTTTGGCTTGGAACCGCCCCGGGGCGTGCTCTTAGTGGGCGTACCTGGGTGCGGCAAGTCCTTAATCGCGCGCGCTATCGCTGGCAGTTGGGAGATGACGCTTGCTGGTTTGGACGTCGCACGACTACACGGATCCTACGTGGGTCAGTCGGAAAAGCAGTTGCGTGAAGCCCTCCTGGCCGCGGAGGCGATGGCCCCGGTCGTGCTCTGGATCGATGAAATTGAAAAAGCATTTGCGGGTGCAGGCGACAGCGATAGTGGCGCTTCGCGACGTGTTCTTGGGGTGCTATTGCGCTGGCTACAAGAGCGTCCCGACGGTGTTTTCGTTGTCGCCACGAGTAACGACGTGACTTCATTGCCGCCGGAGATGGCTCGCCGGGGTCGCTTCGACGAATTATTTTTCGTAGATCTGCCCGATGCCCTCGAACGCAGCCTGATCATCGAGTACCACCTCCGCAGCCGTAACCGAGATCCGCAATACTTTGACATCAATGCGTTATGCCAAGTGACTGAGGGGTTCTCCGGATCTGAGATTGAATCGATGATCACCGCAGCGCTCTACTCTGCGTTTGCCGATGAATCCACGTTGACCACCGAATACCTCCTCGATGAGGCCCACAGTACGATTCCGTTGTCGGCCACGAGAGCTGAAGACATTGGGGCATTGCGAGATTGGGCTAAGGGCCGGACCCGTCCGGCCGGAGGCCACCCACCACCCACGGCGAACGGATAGACAGGTATGACGGACGTACAGTCGCAAACGCCAGATTCTAACCAAGTCATTCTCTACACCGATGGCGCCTGCAAGGGCAATCCGGGCCGCGGCGGTTGGGGAGTTCTGCTGGAGTGGGGCGACCATACCAAGGAGCTGTGTGGTGGCGAAGCGGACACTACTAACAACCGAATGGAAATAACCGCAGTCGTTGAAGGACTGCGGGCTCTCAGCCGTCCCTGTCAGGTTCGGGTCGTCACCGACTCGGTCTATGTTCGAGATGGAATCACCAAGTGGATTGAAGGGTGGAAGAGAAACGGTTGGCGCACCTCGGCGAAGAAACCAGTGAAAAACCGGGATCTGTGGGAAGTCCTAGACGAGGCCCTTGCTCCGCATCACGTGGAGTGGGAGTGGGTCAAAGGACACGCAGGTCACCCCGGTAACGAACGAGCCGATGAACTCGCCAATGCGGGTGTCCCCAGTTAGAGGGCCCCACCCTCATCGGTTCCTGCCTCAGCGCGCGTAGTCGTAAAAGCCTCGGCCAGACTTTCGACCGAGGAAGCCTGCGCTGACCACATCAGTCAGCGACTTCGCTGGCGCGAAGCCGGGGTCATTGAACTCTGCAATGAGAACCTCTTGGATAGCCAGCGAAACGTCGTTACCGACAACGTCGAGAAGTGCAAACGGACCCATGGGAAAACCTGTGGCAGCCTTTATCGCCGTGTCGATGTCTTCCTTACTGGCATAGTGGGCGTCCATCATCCGCACCGCATCGTTCAGATAGGGGAAGAGCAGGGCATTCACGATAAATCCGCCACGGTCGCCACATTCCACAGCGACCTTCTTAGTGCTCGCACATACATCGCGAGCCGTCGCAATGACATCCGCAGCCGTCTCCACGGTAGATACGATTTCCACCAACTTCATGATGGGCGCTGGATTAAAGAAGTGCAGACCAACCACATCTTGTGGCCGATTGGTAACCGCTGCCATCTCGATTACAGGCAGGCTAGACGTCGTTGTCGCCAGGACAGCCCCAGGCTTACAGACCCGGTCCAGGTTGCGGAAGAGATCAGTCTTGATTGTCAAGTCCTCAACGACGGCTTCGAGTGCCAGATCTACTTGGTCTAGCGCCGAAACGTCGGTGGCACCGATGACTCTCCCGAGCACCGCATCGCGGTCTTCCTCGGACAACCGACCCTTGGCCACCTGCTTTTCCAAAGACTTAGTCAGGGCACCCAAAACTCTAGAAACCTTCTCCTCACTTCGGGCTACGAAGGTGACGTCAAAACCTGACTTCGCGAACACCTCGATAATCCCAGTGGCCATCGTGCCGGAACCAACGACTCCGACACGCTCGATAACGCGTGGCTTTATCGAATCTGCATCGTCAACCGCACTGTCGGCAACGATTTCATCCGAACCTGCGGCTGCGTAGCTGTAGAAACCTCGACCAGATTGCTGACCGAGGTGCCCCGCGGCTACCAACTGCTTCACCATTGGGGCCGGCGCATGTACTCGTTCACCGGTCTCGGCGTATAGCGCGTCCAATGTGTCATGAAACCGGTCAAGACCAATGGCATCAATCGCAGCGATCGGTCCAACTGGGTACCCGCAACCGAATCGCATAGCCGCATCCACATCCGCCGCCGTCGCGTAGCCAGACTCAACCATGCTGACCGCGTGATTGAGATACCCGTAGAGCAGCCGGCTGGTGATCAGCCCCGGCCGATCTGCAACTCGGGCTACAGTCCGTCCTGTAGCCTCCGCGAAGGCAATAACTGTTGCCGCGGCCTCTTCGCCTGCTAACGGAGAAACGACAACTTCCGCCAAGGTCTGGTTCGCCGCGGGTAGCGCTAGATGCAAACCCACTAGGCGATCTGGGGCCCCAGTGGCCAGTCCCAAATCCGTCAGCCGTAAGGCACTCGTGGTGCTCACCAGGGTGGAATCTTCTGGCGCCGCTTTGACCAATTCCGTCAGTACATCCTGCTTCGCGCTAAATCGCTCTGCTACCGCCTCGATAACCAGGTCACATCCAGTCAAAGCCGGCAGGTCACTGACCGACTCGGCAGTTACGACATCGATTCCGGCCGCTTGAGCTAGTTCACTGATCGCTGCGCCAGCTTCACTGTTTCCTACAACGGCGATCTTGCTCACTGATGACATGGGTCACTCCGTTTCGGTTCGCGTCACGAGGACGTTATGCATCGGGATGGTACGTCCCGGAAATCCCAACGCCTCATTTTGACAGATGACACCAGTCGTGAAACCACCGGCGTAGGGCCAAGACTACGACTGGCCGAGGGAAGTCAGCTAGACGCACGCCCGTCAGGTCATTCGATAGCGATTCACTCCACGCGGGACGATCGCAACTCGTGACCAGCACTGGTCAAGCATTTTCCTGAGGGTAGATCGAACTTCCAGCCGTGCAACAAACATTGCAGAGTGTCGCCTTCGATCTCTCCGAACCGCGAGAGATCAGCTTTCAGGTGCGGACATCGCCGTTGAATCACCCAACCGTCCAGCTCAATATCTTCGGCATCTGGCTGTTGTTCAGCGAACCAGCCCTCGACGTAGTTGACCCGCTCATCGGTCAGACATTTGAAAAATGTGTAAACGAACTCGTTGTACTGACCGATACGTTTTGCTTCAAATCTCGCCGAAAGAAACAGATGATTGACCCAGTCCTCTTCTTCAGTATGAAGCAGAGATTCGATCAATCGTCTTTGCATCCGAAACCGGTATCGGGGTTTGTCCGCTGGGTCAGGTCGTCGAATTTTTCTCGTTGTGAAGTCAAAAACTACTTCTTCGAGAAGTGGTGGGTCGTCACTCTCCTCTGGCCGTGGTCCCGTCAGCTCAAACAGAACTGGCCCGCCAATACCGTGAGCCATCTGATCTGCCTGGTCCATGATTGGTTCAAATCGCTGCTGCATGACAGCTAGCACATCAATTTCCGGGTGGGACCAGGATTGACGCTCAGCCGCAATCACCGGGCGTTGGCGTTCTCGGTATTCCTCTAGATATTTGCGCTTATTTTCCGTCAGGAAAAAGTCACGAACATCCGGTACCGGATGCTCTACCTCAAGCGAATCCTCGTTGAGCTCGGCCACCGAGCCGGGTAGAAGAACTACGCCGTTATCGTGTCCTTGGTCAGCCATAAAATCGGCAAAAACTTGTTGATCCGGAAAAATATTTCCCTCGTCCTCAAAAATATCGTTGAGGTGCCACAGCTCATCGTCCAGAAAGCACGGTGGACCCGCCATAGGGAAAACCCATTGGGCCTTTAGATCCTCTACATAACGTAGCGATCTGTCGAGCTGCCGTTCTCGCTTCTGTTTGCCAAAAGTACGTTTCGCAGCCTCAGGCAGGTCATAGACCATCGGGTACCAAATGGCTCCCGAGAACTGAAGAAAATGCGCGTGAACTGGCCCAAGCTCAGCAAAGACTGCCAGCTCAGCTGGTCGGGCATCATTCTGATTCAGCACCCGCAAACCGTTGTCTTCGATCCAAATAGATGAGTCACCCAACGGCCCATCAGTGGGGGCGGTCATCGCCTGAATCATCATCTTTACCCCACTGCCAAAGTCCACGACCTCTTCGTTGGGCAGGCGTTGCAGATTCGAAAACCCCAAAGCCCGGAGTTCGTCTTCCATCGAGCTAGTAGGGAAATCAGGAAAGAGAACCGTTGTATCTTTTCGAATGTTCTCAGCCAGATTCTTGGCGTCAAAATGATCTCGATGTAGATGCGATACATAGAGATAGTCGCACTGACCCAGCTGTTTCCAGTCCAACTGGGAGTTGTCCGGGAAAGGGAACCAGGAAGCGAAATATGCCGGATTTACCCACGGATCGCACAGGATGCTGCCGATTGTGGTTTCGACGAACAGGCTCGCGTGACCAGTACCGGTTATCCGCACCAGACCTCCTCTTTCCAGATTGTCCCAGTTTCCAAAATACCTCAGCACCAGATCTTCGCCCGCCGCGGAAGGCCCCCTGACCCAACGATTCGGCATAGCGGACAAATTGGTACTGCCGTTGCTGGTCACATTCGCCTACGGTGTAGGTACTAGCCATGATTCAGGAGCCACATGCCTACTACCGAACAGACCTTCGCCAGCCTGTCTCCAGCGGATAACACCACTATCGCGACCTACCCGCTAATGCCACCACACCAGGTGATAGAGATCGTCGATCAGGCTCGAATAGCGGCGAGTTGGTGGGCCGGTCTCGACGCCAATGAACGCCGCAAACGGCTTCTGCACTACACCTCCCTCGTCATCAATCGCGCTGATGAATTGGCCGAGCTGGTGCACGCTGAAAATGGCAAACCGTTGGAAGACGCTTATCTGGAAATAGTTCTGGCTACATCGCATATGGAATGGGCAGCCAAGAATGCCAGTAAGGCTATGCGGCGTCGCTCGGTGCGGACTAGCCTGCTCACCTTGAACCAGGCAGCCGCCGTTGAGTATCAATCCCTTGGCGTTGTAGGGATTATCGGTCCATGGAATTACCCGGTTTTCACGCCGATGGGGTCAATTGTCTACGCACTCGCAGCCGGCAACGCCGTCGTCTATAAGCCCTCGGAGTACACGACCGCGGTGGGTGAATGGTTAATCAAAGTTTTCGCTGAAGTGGTACCGGAACAGCCAGTTGCCCAACTCATCACGGGCAAAGCCGAGACCGGTGCGGCGCTGTGCCGCGCCGGGGTCGACAAGATTTCCTTCACCGGCTCTACAAATACCGGGAAACGGGTGATGGCAACGTGCGCGGAATCACTCACTCCCGTGGTCATGGAGTGCGGTGGAAAAGATGCGGTGCTTGTAGATCACGACGCCAACCTAGCGAAAGCCGCCGATTTGGTTGCTTTTGGCGCCTTTTCGAATGCGGGCCAAACCTGTGCCGGGGTAGAACTTGTCTATACCCACCAAGACATCCACGACGAGTTCCTTGAACTACTCATCGAACGGACGGTGTCGGTACAGCCAGGGACGGCCGCTGATGCCGCTTACGGCCCCATGACCATGCCAGCTCAGGTCGACGTCGTCAGACGGCATATCGACAGCGCCTTAGCCGCCGGAGGCCAGGCTGCTGTGGGCGGTATACGCAGCGTGGGTGATCGTGTCATCGACCCGGTACTACTCACCGGCGTGCCAGAAGACAGCGAATCGGTACGAGAAGAGACCTTCGGGCCAGTGGTCGTGGTCAACCCAGTTCGAGACCTAGAGGAGGCGGTTGACCGAGTCAACGGGTCTTCCTACGGTTTGGGAGCCTCGATCTTCTCCGGTTCTCGCAGTCGAATGGAAAAGGCCGCAGCACGACTGCAGGTCGGAATGGTCAGTATGAATAGTTGGCTGATGTACGCGGCCACTCCCGCCTTACCGTGGGGAGGGGTCAAACAGTCCGGATTCGGTCGATTGCATGGCGTCGACGGTCTCCGGGAGTTCACTAGGGCTAAATCCACCACCCGCGAAAGATTTTCTCTCCCGGTCGCGCTGACCAGTTTTTCACGCCTCCCACAGACCACAACGGTGGCAGTGCGTGTGCACCAGTTCCTCCAAGGCAGATATCGCCGCTAGCCCCCTAAAGTCTGTCCCCGGAGCAAGGTTTTACTCTTTCGGTATGCGTTTGCTCATTGCACGCTGCTCGGTCGACTACGCGGGCAAGCTATCGGCTCATCTCCCCGAAGCCACTCGACTGCTGCTGCTTAAGGGGGATGGTTCGGTCCTGGTGCACAGCGAAACAGGGTCGTACAAGCCACTGAACTGGATGAATCCGCCGTGCACGATTGTCGAACCCGAAGATGGGATCGGTGACTGGAACGTCACAAATCGTAAAGGTGATGCCACGTTAGTAATCCATGTCAGTGAAATCCTGCACGACTCCTCGCATGAACTAGGAGAAGATCCTGGGTTGCAAAAAGACGGAGTTGAGGCCCACCTACAACGTCTTCTCGCCGACCGGTTGGACCCACTCGGGGATGGGTGGTCTTTGGTCCGACGTGAGTTTCCCACTGCAATTGGTCCGGTCGACCTGTTATGCCAAGATGCCAGCGGAAATAATGTGGCCATCGAGGTCAAGCGCCGCGGCGAAATAGACGGGGTCGAACAACTAACCCGATATCTCGACCTGTTGAACCGCGATCCGCTGCTGGCCCCAGTCCGCGGGGTATTTGCTGCTCAAGAAATAAAGCCGCAAGCAAGAACGCTCGCCATGGATCGGGGCATTAACTGCGTCACGTTGGATTACGACGAAATGCGGGGGCTTGATCCCGAAGGGATGCGGCTTTTTTAGACGTTAGCCCCCAGTGCCAGGTAAATCTAGACTGCACGCCCATACCTCGAGCCCATCCCGCAATGGCTGTAATGGGATGAGGTCAGGTGAAACCATCGGGGGCGGTACTACCGGCGCCCAAGGGTCCCTCATCTCTCTAATATCCTGAGATGAAGCTAAGTCATCGATTCCCAAATCGAAGTGCATGCAGCTATCGGCGCGCACGAGCGGTTGGTTTGACACGGCATCACCATCCTTTCACTCATACAGCGTTACGGCGTATGCCATTTTGCGCTACGAGCTACTGACGGGTAACGCCGAACGGAGCAACTTTCGACCCTGCCGTTCTAGTTACTGTCCGGTCAACGGGCTCTTCCCCAGGTGAGACTTTGCTATTGGAAGATAGGCCCGAGCGCAATCGATGCGTACTCATCGATAAATACCGGCAGCGTGCAACTACGCGGCGACCGGATCCAGTCCATGGGCAACTCGGATCGTATCTACGATTCTGCTCATAATTTCGGTTGCGTCGTAGTCCTTCGGGGTAAAGACCGCCGCAACTCCGTTAGCAAGGAGTCCAGCTCCGTCACTCTCGGGGATGATTCCACCCACGACCACGGGGACGTCATCCAAACCGGCTTCTTTGAGTCCCGCGACAACTTCGGGCACGAGCTCCATGTGAGACCCGGAAAGAATGGAAAGCCCGACGACGTGCACGTCCTCGGCCTCTGCCGCCGCGACGATTTGATCAGGCGTGAGCCGGATTCCCTGATAGACAACTTCAAACCCTGCGTCGCGAGCTCGCACCGCGATCTGTTCAGCACCGTTCGAGTGACCATCTAATCCCGGTTTGCCGACGAGCATTCGCAATCGACCACCCAACTCTTCTCCAGTAGTGCGGACCGCGTCACGAACCGAGGCCAGCTCATCAGTTGCCTCCTGGACTCCAACAACTCCTCCCACTCCAGTGGGAGCCCGGTATTCGCCAAACGCATCGCGTAGTGCCTCACCCCATTCACCGGTCGTCACTCCGGCTTGAGCGCAAGCAAGGCTTGCAGCCATCAAGTTCTCATCCGTGGCAGCAACCCGTCGCAGTTCCGCAATGGACTCTTGTACTAATGCCTCGTCTCGATCCGCCCGCCACGCAGTGACGGCGTTTCGTGCCGATTCTTCGACATCCGGATCCACTGTTTGAATCGCAGTATCGAGATCGGCAAGCAATGGGTTTTCCTCAGTCGTGTCAAACCGATTGACCCCGACAACAATGTCCTCACCGGACTCCACCCGAGCACGACGGGCTGCATGCGAGGCCACCAGCTGCTGCTTCATATAGCCGCTCTCCACCGCGGCGACGGCGCCACCCATCTCTTGCACACGGTCAATCTCGGCGCGAGCCGCCGACACCAACTCGGCAACTTTTCCTTCAACGACCGCACTACCAGCAAAAAGATCGTCGTATTCCAGTAGGTCAGATTCGTAAGCCAAGATCTGCTGAATACGCAAGCTCCATTGTTGATCCCACGGCCGTGGCAGACCCAACGCCTCGTTCCATGCTGGCAACTGGATCGCACGGGCTCGAGCATCTTTGCTCAAGGTAACCGCGAGCATTTCCAATACGATTCGTTGCACGTTGTTCTCTGGCTGGGCCTCGGTCAATCCCAATGAGTTGACCTGAACGCCGTATCGGAAACGTCGCTGTTTCGCATTGGTGACTCCGTAACGCTCCTGGGTGATCTCGTCCCAAAGCTCGACGAAGGCCCGCATCTTGCACATCTCTTCGACAAATCGCACCCCGGCATTCACGAAGAACGAAATTCGTGCCACGACTTTGCCGAACTCTTCCTCTGGAACCTGCCCCGAATCTCGGACCGAGTCCAAAACCGCCATCGCGGTACTCATCGAATACGCGATCTCTTGCACCGGGGTCGCGCCCGCTTCTTGCAGATGATACGAGCAGATATTGATCGGGTTCCATTTGGGGATGTTGTTGACGGTATAGGAGATCATGTCTGTGATCAGGCGCAGGCTAGGTCCCGGGGGAAAGACATAAGTGCCCCGGGAAAGGTACTCCTTGATGATGTCGTTCTGTGTGGTTCCTTGAAGCTGCTCAGGCGAGACGCCCTGCTCATCACCAACACTTTGGTAGAGCGCCAACAACCACATAGCAGTGGCGTTGATCGTCATCGAGGTGTTCATCTCGTCCAGGGGAATGTCCGTGAACAACGCGCGCATATCCCCGATGTGGGACACGGGAACGCCGACTTTGCCAACTTCACCCCGCGCCAGAATACTGTCGGGATCGTACCCAGTTTGAGTCGGAAGGTCGAAGGCCACCGAAAGACCGGTCTGTCCCTTCGCGAGGTTGCGACGATAAAGCTTGTTGGATTCCACCGCCGATGAATGTCCAGCGTAGGTACGCATCATCCACGGTCGATCCTTCGGGCGTCGCTCTGCGCTTTCTGGCCCCGTTGCGCTGTCCGACATCGTTCCCTCCTGGTTACTGTGCGGTCGTTAGCCAGCACGGAATGCGTGGCTACACCTACATCTAGGGTAATGCCGCGATATGACTGGTCCACTGCCGGATCAGATGCCGGACTCGGCTGGCCTTCACTGCGCGCATTTCGCAGCAACTTCTGGCACTGTGGTCCCGTGAGGTCGGCTCGGGCAGTTCAGTGTGATTTTGTTTCGGACCAAATACCGACCACGGTCTTGTCCGACGTCGTCGTCGAGGTTCCTGAACCGAGATCACGAGACATTCTGGTACAAGTCGAGGCAGTCTCGGTTAACCCGATCGACACCAAAGTTCGCCGCCGCATGACAGTGGCTGACTCACCACGGGTACTGGGTTGGGATGCGGCTGGAGTCGTTCGGGCACTGGGATCTGACGTTCAGTCTTTCGAAATCGGTGATCGAGTCTGGTACGCCGGTGCTCTCACGCGGCCTGGAAGCAATTGTGAACTTCAGCTGGTTGACGAACGCATTGTGGCTCGACGGCCTGCATCGCTAAATCCGGCAGAGGCGGCCGCCCTTCCGTTGACTTCACTCACCGCTTGGGAACTCTTGTTCGACCGATTGGAGGTGAATCCATCGGCTCGCATTCTGGTAGTTGGCGCGGCTGGCGGCGTGGGCTCAATCGCGGTTCAACTGGCTGACTACGTGGGGGCCGCCGTGATCGGGACAGCCTCACGTGCCGAAACCAACCAGTGGCTCAACAGTCTGGGTATCACCACTGTTCTGAATCATTCCCGATCACTGGAAGAAGAATTATCGGCGCTGAATGTCTCAGGAGTTAGCCATGTCGCGCTGCTTACTCAATCAGCCATGCACTTCGCTGCGGTCGCTGCGATATTGGCTCCCCAAGGCAAATTGGGGATGATCGATGATCCTGCTGAGCCGATCGACATCACACTACTTAAGGGCAAAAGCATCAGTCTGCATTGGGAATCCATGTTCACCCGGTCTCTCTACGAGACTTCGGATATGACTAGACAACATGACATCTTGAATCAGATAGCGGATCTGGTCGATGAGGGCTCGATCACCTCCACCTTTAACCACGATCTTGGGGTCATCTGCGCGGAAAATCTGGAGCAAGCCCACGAATTGGTGGCTTCACAACGCACTATTGGAAAAATCGTGCTTTCCGGTTGGCCGGAGAAGACCAACTAAACGCAG
>PAAU01000024.1 GCA_002699445.1 Micrococcales bacterium
AACTTCATTGAGGTGTACCACCCCGTCGGCTCACCACTGGTCTGCACAAGAGAGGACTGGCGGTGGCGGAACGGAGGTTGGCAACGTGTCTGCGTTCGATATGGACGGCAAGGTGACAATGAAAACCTGCTCAATGAGGATCACTGGGGAGACAATGGTGAACCCGATCTCTACGCAGCCATGTTGAGTGTGAATCATTCGATCAGGGTGCAAAACTACAATGAAGGTGACCAGTTGGGAACTCTCAATATCTATGGGGCGCTGGGACAACGTTACCGAGGAATCGTCGGCACCTTCGGAGGTAACGGAGGTACCGGCTATGACAAGAACTACAACTATGATTATCGGCTCAAGTACCAGTCCCCGCCCAAGTTCCTCGACCCAGTCCAGGCCGCTTTCGCTATCTCAGTTTGGTCGGAAGAAGACAAGGCATACTGAGAAGTACAATCGCCAACAATGAGTTCCCGTCGACCCCGGTAAACCAGCCAAACTGAGACGAGCGGCGAGGAGGCCCCTTTCCGTCAAGGGAGTCGGTGAGCCTCACCTAACTCCAGTGGTACCTAATACAGACTAGTGACTTATCGCAGCTACCCAGATCAGCCAGCGTGAGAGACAGAATCTGACTCAGCGGGGTGAGGTCACGATCCCGTGACCTCACGACCTGTCTGATCGGTCACTCACTGCTCAAACGTCATTCCACTACGAAGCGCCACACACCGGTGAGCGACTTGGCACGAGAGTCTGTTGCCGGTCGACTTCGCATCCGATGTTCGATACTGAAGGATCGCCTGATTGAAGGCCTTCGGTATCACGGATAGCAATACTGCGCGAGAACTCGCGTGGCGCACAACGTAGATTTCATAGCCTTAAAGTCGATGGGGGCAGCTTAAGGATGAACCGCTCTTAACCCGATTATGGCTGACGTCCAAACATGTTGAAGCAATCGGATTCATACCGATGAGTGGCGCTTGGGAACCGGGAAAACTAGTAGGAAACTCACACTGCTTTATAAACAAGCCAAAGAGGGCATATTCACCTGGTTAAGCCCAGTGTGGGCTTCTCGGACAAGCAGAAGGCCCCGGGGTTCAACCCGAGGCCTTCTGTTGTTGTTAGAAGTTGTTACTTTACGGAACTACTGGCGTCGCACAAGCGGAATAGGCGGCATCATCGTTCGCCACTAAACCACCTGGAGAGCTGTATTGGAAAATAGTGCCCGAAGCGGAAGTCGCTTCCATGCAGTAGGTGTTTCCAGCGTCGGCCACGACAGTGATCGTCGCGCCCGTGGTCGCATCATAGTTTTCCGCGCCAGAGTACTTGAAGCCCACTCCACCAAGCTCTCCCGCATCATTCACGTCTTCAGCGGAGTAAATTCCTGCCTGTGTCAAATAGGTTTCTTGGGCGGTGGCTGCGTTGCGGAGGTCCGACTGAACCGCAGCGTCCCAGCCATTCTGACGCTGATTCAGGAAGACCGGAATAGCGATAGCGGCAAGAATACCGATGATAATAATTACGACGAGCAGTTCGATGAGGGTGAATCCCTCTTCTTTGTTCCGCTCTTCAAGCATGCGCTTCAGCATGGTTGTACCTTTCGATTGTTGCGCCTGCCCCTGATGATAAATAAGGGCGATTACAAGAACAGACATCGTCGGGATATTCCTAGCGCTTGAGGAAATCTTGAGGAAATCTTGAGAAAAGCATCGAAAGCGTCAAAACGTAGGCAAAAATCCCGCCAATTGGGTTCTCCAGGCGGACTAGAGGGCAACTCACCTACGCAATCAGTAGGTTCGTCACCAACGGCCAACTCATACGATCAAAATGGGTCTCCCGATGTACCCGATTGTCAGCGGAAACTTAGCGACCCGAATCGTCGGATTCCGTATCGTCCTGGGTGACTTCATTGCCGTCGGACTCATCGCGAAAGAATGACTCCCCGTACCCGCCTGATTCTTCGGTGCCGGCGGCGTCGGCCATTGGGCTCGAAACTGCCAACTCATCGCTGAGGTCATCGGGGTCATAGGTGACAGGTTCCGCATCGATGCGACTGCTATAGAGACAAGCCCAGGCCGTAAGCCACCACCATACGACCACTCCCCCAACAATTCCTGCGATAGCGGCTGCTAGCCATCCGGTAATGAAGAACGTATTCACCGCTGATAGCAACCAGCCCACGATATAGAAAATCGTGATGACGAGCCAAGTGACCACCCACCGAATCGGGTGCCCTCCGATGGCCCTGAAGTTTTCCACCAGGCTGTTGCGGCGACCATCAACTGCTGCGAGGGGCAAGAAGATGAAGACTCCCCATAGCAACCACACTGCCCAAGGAAATGCTGCGGGCAACGCTGGAACCAAGGACGCCCCCAGCAAAGCGACCAGCAACAGCATCATCCAGCCAGCGAACGACCAGAATCGTTTGTTGGCGCGACCATAAGCCTGGGCGAACCGGACTCGTCCCGGCGCTACCGACTCCAGTGCCCCAGAACTCAACACAGCACCGGTATAGAGCAGGACCACCAAACTAGCGGCAGCCTGGAGATACAGCAGCCAGTTGGTGGGAGTCGCTATCGGATTGGTAAAGACCAAGGCGGCTTGGACTCCCGCATTGAACAAGATAATAAGTAACGCGGGAAATGTGGCCCGCCACATCCGGCCAAACCCCGAGAACAGAACGGAGAAACCGTAGTACCGCGGCTTCTCGGACATTGTTTCATGCTGCGGTTCCGGACTAGCGACAGTTACCTCATCGGTGCTCATCTCTCGGCCGCCTTTTGAAGAACGGCTTCGATAGATCCGTCGTAGAGCGTCTTGTCACCCACGACAATCGTCATGGTCTCTGGATCCGATCCGGGGGCGACGACATTGATTGTTTCGCCTGACAAGGTGGTGCCAGCGCAGTCGTAACTCTCGTCCGAAAATTCACACACTGGCGCCACCAGGATCTCAACGCCTTCGCTGATGAGCACTCCATCAGCCGCAGAGTTTAACGCGGCCACGGCGTCACCGGCCACCGGCTTCAAACTATCGATTTGCGTCGTCACAGCGCAGGCGGCCATCGCCCCAGCAGCCAACGTCATCACACCACTTCGAATAATGGTTGTGAGGCTGATCATTTCTGGGCCTCCTCGTAGGCAACGATCCTGGCTTTCCGCACCGCGATCTCGGTGGCTAAATCCGCATCGTTGATCACCGATAGGTCAAACGGAGCCGGCAACAGCAACTCGGTGTTGCGATCGAGTGGGGAACCTAGTCGCTTCAGTGGACTTGCGACCCAGTCATTAGCCGACAACTGCCTGCTCAGTGACGCCAGCCCTTGCTGAGAGAAATCACCGGCCGACCAATCAGCTGCACTCAGATGATCCAACACGGTAGTGAAGATGGAGATGGTTCCATCTTTATTGTCCAGGATCTCCACTAGTTGCTGCTGTTGCGGGAAATCGATACATGAGGCTGTCGTGATTTCCCAGAAACCACCCGTGCCATCACTGCGGGGATGCGCGTTGATCGTATTGATATGAGTATGTCCGTTGCACCACGCAATCATGTTGGGGAACTGCAACAGCATGTCAATGAACTGTTCTGCGTGAATCAGCGGCTGATTGGGGCCCGTGACCGATTCAGCACCATTTTCCAGAGTGAAACTATTGTGATGACTCAGCACAATAGCCATCTTGTTCAGATCACGGGCCTTGGCTAGTTCATCCTGCAGCCACTCAAACTGATCCTGCGGCACCGCACCATCAGCTCCCGTCACCTGATTACAGGTATCCAAACCAAACAACCGCAGATGTGAACCCACATCTGCTTGCCAATAGGTCTTACCCGACTCTAGGTTTTCGCGAGTGAAACCATGACCAACGGGGCCCGGGTTTGTTTCCGTCGCGAAATGGGCTTCCATGAAACCCATTTGGCTGAAGAGCTCACGCTCGGGGTCAGATGCAACCGAGCGCATGTCAGGCTGATTCCCGAACTGAGTCGTGATCATGTGCTGCAGGCGACCTAGAACAGTGGGGTCTGACGCCCAGCCGCCAAAGTAATTGGACGCTAGGGCCTCAAGAACCGCTGGCTTGCGTTCTCCTACCGCCAGTGATTGCAACGCAGCATCTATCGGGAAAGTCCCGTAGTAGATCGCATCATGATTTCCGTATACCGCGTACCAGGGAACCGGCATCCCTGGTGATTCCACTGATTGGCTGATGGCCGCTTTAAGAACGCCAGGAATGCTGGGGAACCCATAGGGGCCAAATCGGTCAAGGCTCGGGTCGTCAGGGTGGTAGGCGTAATCAGCTTCTGGCCAGGCCTGCGGGCCGTCGTACTGACCCTCAATCCCGGTGTTGGGGACAACGGACTTTCCATCCATGATGTCCACGTACCACCGAAGTTCCGCCTGCGAAATCATGTCGGCACTGTCGCCGGTGTTGAACATCGCAGCCATCGGGCTGCCGGTGAGCGGGCTGTAACGGGCAGCTGCCATTGCGGCCACCATCTGCGCCTGGACCTGCACCGTCATCGTGTCCTGCGGCCGAGCCGCCCCCTGCCACAGCGTGGGACTCATCTGCTGCATCGGTTCGAGTCGAGCCGGTGATTGCGGATCGATGATGTGAATGTCTGACATATGACCGAGGTAGGCCAACGATCGACGTTGATTCACTCGGGCGTTGTTCGCTTTCTTGCCAATCAGGTCATATCGGGGTGTATACGTCTCTCCAGGCCCGGCCAACAATGTTCGATACTGCCCGGTCACCGGAGTACTACTCTGCCGGAAGGTCTGCAGTAGCGTCGTGGGGACGTCAGCCGGAGTTTCCGGAGCAGCGAGGGCACGCCCCATGAGTTGGGGACTCAGGCCCCACGTGGCCGCCAATCCAGCAGAAACGCCCAGGAAGCGGCGACGGGAAAAATGCGCCATTATCGCTGCTCCTTTTACCTACCGTCCCCCTGTCCTACCAAATCCTTTAGTGCGCTACGGGGAGCCGCGCCGAAGCATCCGCAACGAAATGTGGGCACTGACACGGCGCGAACGCGCTTGTGCCACGCCGGCACGGATAGCCTCACCCTACGGCCGCCGTTTTGGTCTGGCCCATAAGTTGGGAGCTTCATATGTCTACCTCGTCGGAAAAGCCCATAATTGTGTTGCTAGGCGCTGGCATGGGTGGCCGAGGTGTCGCGCAAGCACTCGCAGCATCTGCCCACGTGGTCGTAGTCGATCGCGATGTCGACTTTGCGGGTAAGGCAGCAGCACTAGTTACGGACGCGGGCGGAACTGCCGAGGCCACCGAAGTCAATCTGACCGATCTCGCCGCGGTGACCGATTTCCGCGACGAACTCCTGGCACGGCACGGTCGAGTGGACGCAGTCATCCACTTGGTCGGTGGGTGGGCCGGAACTGACACGATGACACCGGAATCCATTGACCAATGGAACGCTTTACTGCCCGGCGTTATGACAACGGTGCAAACCACCAGCGTGGCGTTTCGCGACTGCCTGATGAGCGCGCCGCACGGCCGATACTGCATGGTGACAAGCACATCGGCACGTAATCCGAAGGGTGGGACCGCGGCCTACACCAGCCTGAAAGCAGCAGCGGAAACCTGGGTAGCCGCACTAGGTGACTCGTTCGCGGGTAGCCCGGCTCGATCATGCATCCTGGCGGTCTTGGCATTGGTTGACGACGGTATGCGCGCAGCCAAGCCCGATCAGGACTACAGCAACTACACCGACACCAAGGATCTAGGTGCCGCAGTGCGGGAAATCCTCACAGACGAGGAACTGGCCAACGGTGCCTACCTAGATTTGACGCGGGGATGACTCAACCGCACAGTTTCGCGAGCGACAACTATTCGGGGGCTCACCCATCGGTCATGACGGCGGTGAACGAAGCCAACTCAGGACACCAGCCTTCATACGGTGCCGATGACAGTACAACTCATTTGCGCGAAATCATTCGTCGCGAGTTTGGTGATACTGTCCAGGTTTTTCCCATGCTGACCGGTACGGGCGCCAATGTGGTAGCGCTGCAAGCTATGGCTCGTCCTTGGGAAGCGGTGGTGTGCACCGACACCGCTCACATTCACCTCGATGAAGGTGGCGCTCCGGAAAAAGTCGCTGGGTTGAAGCTGTGGCAGGTTCCTGCACCGGCCGGAAAGTTGACGCCGGAGCTGGTGGACCAGCAGGCCTGGGGGTTCGGTGACGTTCATCGTGCGCAACCGGCGGTCCTCACCATCACTCAATCGACCGAACAGGGCACGGTCTACTCCCCCGCTGAACTCGTCCAGCTCGTTGATCATGCGCACGATCTTGGGATGCGGGTTCACCTGGACGGGGCTCGCCTGGCCAATGCCGCTGCGCATCTGAATGTTCCGTTGCGAGCGATCACTACTGATGTAGGAATTGACGCCTTATCGCTGGGTGGTACCAAAAACGGTGCCATGTCAGCTGAAGCGATTGTGGTGCTGAACGAAGCAGCTGTGCCAGGGGTCGACTTTCTGCGTAAAACTGCCATGCAGTTAACCAGCAAGATGCGATACACAAGTGCCCAGTTGGCCGCGTTACTCACTGACGAACTTTGGCTCGCGAACGCGCGCACGAGTAACGCCATGGCACAACGACTTTACGAGGGCGTCAAGGATTTGCCCGACATCACCATTAGTCGTCAACCGCAGGTTAACTCGGTGTTCGCCACTCTGCCTCTGGCAGTGCGTGACCGGCTGCGAGAGAAGTATTCGTTCTATATCTGGGATAACGCGACCGGCGAAGTGCGGTGGATGTGCTCTTGGGACACCACCGAGGCAGACATCGACGACTTTGTTGCGGCAATCAAAGCCGAACTAACGCGTTAGTCGACTAGTTCTTGAGCTTAAATCGATCCGCGTAGTCGGCGGCAAAAGTCCCAAAGCTTCGAGCCGGCGTACCAGTCACCATTGCCACCTCATCTGTTATCACTGCCGAACCTCCGGCACCGACGCGCTGATAAAGACCAATAATATGTCCCGCCAAATACTCGGACACTCCTGCGCCGATCAAAATATTGCGGTAGTCATCCGAGTTCATATCGTAAAACTTCAGATCTTTGCCGACTGCCGTGCCCAGTTTGGCCACACATTCTGCGAATGTGAGCAGTTCCGGACCGGTTAGCTTCAGCGTCTTGCCCACATAGTCCGTTGAGGTCAACACCTTCGCAGCCACTTCGGCGATGTCACGCGTATCAACAAATCCTACCTGCGCCGAGCCGACGCAACACGTGGCGAAGAGTCCCTGATTAACCACGGTGTCGACCTGAGTCAGAAACATTTGCATGAAGTAGTTCCCACGTACATGGGTATAGGGCAAACCAGATTCTTCGAGAAGTTTCTCGGCTTGTCCGTGAACCCGAGACACGGAGTCTTCACCTTCAGGATTGGCTCCCAGAGACGAGAGCCGAGCGACAACCTGTGGTCCAGCGACTTTGGCAGCCTCAATAACGTTTTTCTCCATATCCAACTGATTCGGCTCCGCGGGAACGATGCTGAACACAGCCGTCGCGCCGGCCAACGCCGCCTTTACGGCATCCAGATCGGCTAGGTCAGCTGCGACATCATCGGGATGCTCCGGATGACGAGATACTCCCCTGACCTTCAGGCCCCGAGATCGCAGGATTTCGATCGTGGGACCACCCACATTGCCTGTAGCTCCGGTTACAACGATCACGATCAGACTCCTCCTAAAACCGGGGCCGTGGCCGCACGGCCATCAGCAATACCCCGCAAGCAATGTTGACTGTACGCCGCCAGCTTAGGGATTGCGCATCAGCAAAATTGGGATCCGACAGCTGTGCGTATTCCGACTTTGCTCAGATTTATGAAACAAGCTTCGATCGATTTACCCGCAGCGGTACGACGGCACAGACTTCAGCAGGTCAAACTCTTTTTCGGTAATGTGTCGCATTGCTGCACCCCGCCAGACATTGCTTGGGCGGATTTCGTGGCCGAAAGTCGCCGCACCACTGGATCGGATGCCAAAGCAGGAATACTGAGACTTGCCTTCGCTACTCGATGAGTTCGAAGACCTTAAAGATCGGCATGTAGAGCGCGATGATCATTGCTCCCACGATGCCACCAACTCCTGCAATCATGAGGGGCTCAATGAGCGATGCCAGGGCTTCGGTAGTAGCTTCGACCTCTTGATCGTAGAAATCCGCAATCTTAGCCAACATGGAGTCAAGCGATCCGGTGTCTTCTCCTACCGACATCATCTGCACAACCATCGCGGGAAAGACATCGTGCTGCAGCAATGGGCGTGCTAACGGTTCACCCGACCGTACCGAGTCTTCCACATCGCGCACAGCTCGTGCGATCACGACGTTGCCGCAGGTGTCCGCCACGATATCGAGTGCTTGCAAAATCGGAACACCGGCGTGAATCATCGAACTGAGGTTGCGGGCGAACCGACTCAGGGCGATTTTTTGGATCAACGGACCGAATACTGGCATCTTAAGTTTGAAGGGATCGATGACGTCGCGAACCTTTGGATGATTCTTGAACTTCTTCCACAACACAGTGCCAACGATCAGCGACACGATCAGCAACGGCATGAGGATCTTCAGTGCGCCAGAAAGAATGACGAGCATGCGAGTAGGCAGCGGCAGTTCGCCGCCCAAGCTCGAGAAGAGACCCTCGAATACCGGAACGATGAAGAGCAACATCGCGGTGACTGCCAGTAGGGCGAAAATGAATACGACTACGGGGTAGGTCATAGCCGACTTCACTTTTTGCCGAAGCTTGACTTCTGCCTCAAAGTTGTCGGCTATCTGAATCAGAGTCTGATCGAGAAACCCACCTACTTCACCCGCTCGCACCATATTGATCATGAGCGGTGGAAAGATCTTGTCGTGTTTCACAAGAGCGTTGGATAGCGAACTTCCTGCCTCGACCTCCGCGCGGACCTCACCA
>PAAU01000025.1 GCA_002699445.1 Micrococcales bacterium
AGGATAAGCCTGCTGAGGCTAAGGCGGAGGATAAGCCTGCTGAGGCTAAGGCGGAGGATAAGCCTGCTGAGGCTAAGGCCGAGGACACTGCAGAGAAGTCGGACGGCTGAGATGTTGGCAGAGGCTCTGGACCACCTGGTTCGCGGCATCGTCGATAACCCAGAAGATGTTTCTGTAAAGGAACGCACCCACCGCAGGGGCAGCACACTTCGAGTCCGGGTCAACCCCCAAGATCTTGGCAGAGTCATCGGCCGAGGTGGACGGACCGCGACCGCTTTTCGGAACGTAATGGCGGCGATTGCCGGAAGCGATTCGGTTCGGGTGGATTTCGTGGACGGTTCGCCGCAATAGCATGCGAATTCGGGTCGCCCTCATTGGCAAACCCTTCGGCATTTCGGGTGAAGTGACTGTGCGCCCCCTCACTGATGAACCTGATGTGCGATTCGTCCCGGGGGTAAAGATGTACTCCCGGGAGGGAGACCTCATTTTGGAAGAAGCCCGAGTCCACGGCAAAACCTGGCTGCTGCGCTTCGCGGGGGTCACCGATCGCAACGCAGCCGAGTCATTGCGCGGGCGGGAACTTGAAGTTGAGATTAGTGCGGAAGAAGTGCCCGCTGATCCTGACGAATGGTTCGATCGAGACCTGATCGGCCTGGTCTGCACAGATAAAGACGGTGACACGTTGGGGAACGTCATTGCTGTAGAACACCCGCCAGCGCACGATGTTCTTGTCGTCCGCACCGAGGCGGGACATGTGGCCCGAATTCCATTCGTCGCCAGCATCGTCCTGCGCGTCGATCAGGACGGCATTCAGATAGATCCGCCTGGTGGTCTCCTGAGCCCCGACCTAGATCCGGACGCCTAAGTTTCCTGTGGGAAAACGGTGAGAGGAACCTAGCCGTGAGAATCGATATTGTCACCGTCTTTCCGGAGTATCTTGCACCGGCCCGACTGTCGCTGTTAGGTAAGGCAATCACCGCAGGAACGTTGCAACTGCATGTCCACGATCTGCGCGACTGGGCCACCGATCGGCACCGAACTATAGACGACACACCTTTTGGCGGTGGACCAGGAATGGTGATGCGCCCCGATGTTTGGGGGCAGGCGCTGGACGACATCCTGGTCGGTTTGCCGTCGGATACTCGAATTGTTGTGCCAACCCCAGCTGGGGTGCCATTTACCCAGCGAAGTGTTGAGCAGTACGTGGAAGTTCCGGGAGTAATCCTGGCCTGTGGCCGATATGAGGGAATCGACGAAAGGGTTTGGGAGCATTTTGGTGAACGCTTTGCGGTAGATCAAATAAGCATTGGTGACTACGTTCTGGCTGGCGGTGAAGTGGCTAGCTTGGTTTTTCTAGAAGCTGTGGCACGGCTGCTGCCCGGTGTTTTGGGCAATGAAGAAAGTGCTTTGGATGATTCGTTCGCCAAGCAGCGGACGGGTGGTGCGTTGGAGGGCCCGGTCTACACCAAGCCGCGCTCATGGCGTGGGCTAGATGTACCGACGGTGTTAGTAAGTGGTGATCACGGCAAGGTAGCTAGCTGGCGGGCGTCGGAGTCAACTCGTCGCACTGCCCGTAATCGACCGGATTTAGGTTCGCTGCGGCCTGAAGATCAGGAGTAGCAGCATCCAAAACCGGGGGTCCGGTTTGGACCTGGGCACTGCGTTCGGGCATACTGCGAGGACGCGGACATTCATCCTGCTCTGCCGCAGGGGAGGGGATGTGCGAGCCGCGGTCTTCGTACAACCGTAGGCGACCTGTGGCGCCTGCAGAGATGAGTGCACGATGCGTAAGTTGGATTCAGTCGATGCGGCCTCAGAACGCACCGACATCCCCGATTTTCGACCGGGCGATACGGTCAAGGTCCACGTAAAGGTAATTGAAGGAAATCGTTCCCGAATTCAGGTCTTCCAGGGAGTTGTCCTTGGCCGTCAGGGTGACGGCATCCGCGAGACTTTCACCGTCCGAAAGATTTCTTTCGGAACCGGCGTCGAACGTATTTTCCCAGTCCACTCGCCGATCATTGAAAAAATTGAGTTGGTCTCGCGAGGCGACGTGCGTCGGGCGAAGCTCTACTACCTTCGGGACCGAAAAGGTAAGGCTGCCAAGGTGCGGGAGAAGCGCGAGACCTCGGCTTCAGTCTGAGACCGGACAGCGAGTTGACCGCCACCGAAGGAACCGCCGAACCGGCGGACGTCCAGCCGAATCGAAAGTTTCGTGGGCTACCGTTCTGGATAGAACTGCCACTCATCATCATTCTGGCAATCCTGCTCGCTTTTTTCGCAAAAACTTTTCTGGTGCAGATCTTCTATATTCCCTCTGGATCGATGGAAGATACGCTGCAAGTCGGTGATCGCGTTGCCGTGAATCGTCTCGCTTATCGATTTGGGGAGCCGCAGCGAGGCCAAGTGGTGGTTTTCGACGGGGTGGACTCTTTCATTCCGGCTTCGACAGTTCCGCCCTCAGAGGGTGCAGTTTCGGAATTCATTAAGGAACTCGGTCGAACAATCGGAGTGGTGCCGCCGCCCGATACGGTCTTTGTGAAAAGAATCATCGGGGTCGGCGGTGATCGTGTCGTGTGCTGCGACAAGCAGGGCCGTATCACTGTTAACGGCACCCCGATCGACGAGCCCTATCTCTACCCGGGTGATGCACCGAGCAATACTCCGTTCGACGTGACGGTACCTCCGGACAAGCTGTGGGTGCTCGGGGATCATCGCTCGGCATCTGCCGATTCTCGCGCACATACTGGCGATCCTGGCGGCGGTTTTGTGCCGGTTGACCGGGCCATAGGTCCGGCCTTTGCGGTGATTTTCCCATTTGGCAACTGGCAACGACTGTCTACACCAGAGTGGGCGCAGCAGATGAACGATTCAACCCCTGCGGAGTAGCATTACTGATGCCTTCGGCTCCTCCCACACTGCGTCGCGAGCGCGCCATCGTGAGACGAGGTGCGCAACTCGTTGCGGGAATTGATGAGGTTGGTCGCGGTGCTATCGCCGGTCCGGTAACGGTGGGACTTGTGGTGGTAGGTTCTGCCACCAACACGGCACCGCTCGGGCTGCGAGACTCGAAACTGCTATCTGCAGCCAGGCGTGAAAGCCTCGCACCGCTTCTTAAGAAATGGGCTCACTGCTGGGCGGTAGGCCACGCATCGGCGGCAGAAATCGACAGTTGGGGCA
This sequence comes from Micrococcales bacterium, assembly GCA_002699445.1. GTDB lineage: Bacteria > Actinomycetota > Actinomycetes > S36-B12. The sequence continues at coordinate 3,181 of PAAU01000025.1, forward strand.
TAAACAACTGTCTGAGATTGGCAGGGCTTCGGGCTCTTCAAGAGTGCTGCGACGTGAGCGACGTCATTTTGGACGGAAGTCATGACTGGCTCAGTGCGTCAACGCGGCCCGAGTTAGATCTCATCGGTTGGCCTGATGTGGTTGTGCCTAGGGTCCGCATCCTGGTGAAAGCGGATCAGAGTTGCTCCAGCGTTGCCGCTGCCAGTGTCTTAGCCAAGGTAAGTCGAGATCAAATAATGGCAGAAAAGCACCACAGCTTCCCTGCCTATGCCTGGGACGCAAACAAGGGCTACGGAACTCCTGCTCACTCCTCGGCCTTACGGCGACACGGACTAAGCGAAGAACATCGACAAAGTTGGGATCTGTCCGCCAACAAATAGAAAGTCCACAGGTGGTCGAGGATCTGGGCGATCAACATTTCACGAGCTGGGTTCGATCGATCTCTGATGAACTGAACAACTAGGTTCATGAGCAATCGAGAACACAAGCGTCAACAATCGCTCCTGCCGCGGCCAACGTCATTGCCTCCCGATACTGATCGCGTGGGTGTGGGTGCCTACGGCGAGTACCTTGCGGCTCAATACCTACGAAGCGCTCATTACCTGATTGTGGAACGTAACTGGCGATGTCGCTTCGGGGAGATCGACCTCGTAGCGCAACTGGGGCAGATGACAGTGATCTGCGAAGTTCGTACTCGACGAGGACATCGTGCTGGGTCAGGTCTGGAATCGGTAACGAGGCGTAAACTCCGGCGTTTGCATCGTTTGGCGAACCAGTGGCAAGTCGAAAGAGATTCAATCGACTGCCCGATCAGGATTGATGTCATCGGGATTCAACTCCACATCGATGAATCACACACCATCCATCACGTTCGAGGTGCGGGCTAATGGCTGTCCGCGTGAGCTACGGGGCTCTGAATAACGGCATGGTCGGGCAACTTGTAGAGGTGCAAGCGCACCTGAGCAATGGTTTGCCAGGTATGACCATTGTCGGATTGCCGGACACTGCTATCAGCGAATCGCGCGATCGAGTCCGCTCCGCGATTGGAAACAGCGGTTTCACCTGGCCAACCGGGCGGATCACCGTTGGGCTGTCTCCGGCGTTCGAGCACAAGCGGGGTTCTGGGCTGGATCTGGCGATCGCGATGGCAGTCTTGGCCTGCGCCAATTCCATTCCTCCTGCAATCGCTGAAGGTCCGGTCTATCTGGGGGAGTTGGGTCTCGATGGATCAGTGCGATCGGTGCCCGGCGCCATAACAACTGCACTAAGTGTTGCTCGAGAGCAGCCCGGGTCCATAGTCTTGGGGTGCCCAGAGACCATTTCTCAGATTGCCTTGGTACCCGGGATTGAGCCGATACCAGTCGTTAACTTGTCTCAAGCGATCCAAGTGCTCACCGGCACCCGATCCGCAGATCCGATCCAGATACTTCCGGACAGAGACCATTCCTCAGCGGTGGACTTGTCGGAGGTGGTGGGGCAGCGGCCCGCTTGTCGATCGTTGGAGATTGCCGCCGCGGGCGGCCACCACGTTTTACTATCGGGTCCGCCAGGTGTCGGCAAGACGATGCTCGCTCGTCGATTACCCGACCTGCTACCGCCGCTGAGCGATCAGCAAGCCTTAGAAGTATGTGCGCTTCGAGATTCGGCGGTGACCACATGGGCTGGGATCGATCGCTCCCCACCATTTCTGGCGCCGCACCATTCCACGACTTTGGTGGCCATGGTCGGCGGCTCGGTGGGTGGAATGCTGCGTCCTGGCCAAATAAGCCTCGCTCATCATGGCGTCTTATTTCTAGACGAAGGTCCCGAGTTCAGTCGCAAAGCCTTGGAGGCACTAAGGCAGCCACTGGAATCGGGAACGGTTAGCGTTGCTCGAGCGGCGTTTACGGAAAGGGTTCCTGCCGAATTCCAACTAGTTGTTGCTGCGAATCCATGTCCCTGCGGCGATGCGGGAGCGATCACCTGCCACTGCTCCCCGAATGAGATTCGACGCTATCAACAGCGGATATCCGGTCCCCTACTCGATCGCATCGATATGCACATCCGGGTAGGAGTACCGGTAGGGTCCGCGCGCGGCGATCGATCCGAGGACGTACGAGATCGAGTGCAACGGGCACGACAACTGTCAGCTAAACGACTTGCGTCGGTCGAGGTGAGTTTAAACAGTCGTGTGTCCGGGGATCAGCTGCGTAGACGTTTTCCACCCGACGCAGCGGCAGTGAAGGTCATGGATGACTGGCGTCAACGCAACCAGTTAGGTATGCGGGCATTGGACCGGATTTTGCGGCTAGCTTGGACCATCTCGGATCTGGCGGGCGTCGATCAGCCTGGCGAGGTTGAAGTCGCCGAGGCTGCTGCCCTACGACAAGATCACCGACTGGATGTGTCATGACCGGACGCTTGCGTGACTTGCGACCCGGAGATGGGGGCTGGCCAACTCAGCTCAATGATTTAGGAAGTGACCGTCCCAAACAGCTCTTTGTCAACGGAACAGGCGCACTGAGGTTAATGGCGCTGCGATCTGTCGCCATTGTTGGTGCCAGACGAGCCAGCCCCCAAGGTCTGGCAGTCGCTGAGCGGCTGGCGGCGGAACTTGCCGCGGCAGGCTGGACCATATTTTCTGGGGCTGCACGCGGCATCGATACCGCGGCCCATCTCGGGGCTATGTCGGCAGGGGGTACTACCTGCGCTGTTGTCGCCGGCGGCCTAGAGCGAATCCAGTCAACGGCTACTTATCGGATATTGGAACGCGTGGCGGGAACTGGTCTGGTGGTTGCCGAGCAAGGTGGTCGGGAAGCACCTAGGAAGCACAACTTTTTAGAGCGCAACCGCCTAATCGCCGCTATGACTCGCGCCACTATCGTGATTGAGGCTGCTGAGCGCTCGGGCGCTTTGAACACGGCACGCTGGGCAGAGCGGCTCGGTCGGGTGGTAATGATTACCCCAGGTGGCGCGCTAAGTGGCAACAGTCGAGGTACCCACGCTGCCGTAAGGGATGGGTGGGCAGTGCTGGTCCGAGATACGGCAGATGTATTGGAGTTACTAGAGCCAATCGGCTGGGAATGCCCACCTGGCTTGGGGAAGTGGCTTTCCTGCTGACAATTCGTCGCATAAGCGGCAAGATCGAGGCATGAGGACGGAGGCACAACTCAACGACGAAGTTGTCCTGGAGCGTTATGGCAGGCACTTAGAACTGAGACTTGGGCGCTCTGCTCGAACCCGGCAAAGCTATTGCAGCGACCTTCGGAATCTGAGCGAGTACTTGGCGGCCAGTAATGGAGATCTGCTTAATCTGGATTTGCGACTGCTGCGCGGCTGGTTGGGCTCCATGCGACAAACGGGATTGAGCGCCCGCACGCTGCGTCGAAGAGTGGCGGCAGTGCGATCCTTTACTGCATGGGCGTTGGCGGAAGGCGTTACTGACAGTGACCCCGCGACGTCGCTTGAGTCACCCAAGGGTCCGAGCCAGCTACCGATCGTTCTTTCGCAGACCCAGACGATGGAACTGCTCGATGCCGCCAAACAAGGAGAACGCAACGTCGAGCAACTAGCCGATATTGCTTTAGTCGAACTGTTGTATGGGTCTGCCATCCGAGTATCTGAACTATGTGGGCTCGATATTGATGACGTTGACTTTGGTCGTCGTGTTCTACGAGTGCTGGGAAAAGGAAATAAGGAACGAGTCGTACCGTTTGGAACTGCCGCGATGCAGGCATTGCAATCGTGGTTGCGGATGGGTCGGTCTGATTGGGTAACGGATAGTTCTCCGCCGGCTATTTTCTTGGGACCACGAGGAGGTCGTATTGACCAGCGACGAGTTCGGGCGCGAATAGCGGCATTGGCGGAAGTAGCAGGTCAACCTGCGGATTTATCGCCCCACTCGCTGCGACACAGTGCAGCCACTCACATGTTGGAAAGTGGTGCCGATCTACGGGCTGTACAAGAGCTTTTGGGTCACAGTAGCCTTGCGACTACGCAGATCTATACCCACGTATCAATCGAAAGATTGCGCGCTTCCTACGCAAGCGCTCACCCAAGGGCATAGGCTAGGGGGTATGTCGATGGGCAGAACTACAACCTCGCCTATGGAAAAAGACCCGCCAGAAAAGCGAACCAAGGATCAAAAAGTCGACGAGTTATGGTCGTCGTATAAGTCCGTTGGAGATGCCCATTCGAGAGAGCAGCTGATTCTCCACTACGCCCCGCTGGTGAAGTACGTCGCTGGTCGAGTGGGAGTGGGCCTGCCCTCGTCAGTGGATCCTGCTGATCTCGTCAGTAATGGAATGTTTGGGCTCATTGACGCCATTGAACGCTTTGACCCAGCACGTGCCAATAAATTTGAGACCTATGCAGTCACTCGAATTAGAGGCGCCATCATTGATGAGCTGCGCAGTCTCGATTGGGTTCCCCGATCGGTACGGCAAAAGGCACGCTCCGTCGAAAGAGCCTATGCCACATTGCAGAGCACTCTCGATCGAGTTCCGACAGATGAAGAGGTTGCCGAAGAGCTTGACATTTCAGTATCAGCTCTACGCCAAATCTTTCGTCAGGTGTCTTACGTACACGTTGCGGCTCTGGATGAGCTGATGTCAGTCGGTGGGGAAAAGTCGGATCGCGTCACTCTAGGCGACACCATCGTCGATGAACGCGTGGAGAATCCGGTAGAAGCCTTTGAGGCGGAGGAAACTCGCCATCTTTTGGGGCAGGCCGTTTCAACCCTCAACGAGCGCGAAAAGATCGTTATCTCGCTTTATTACTACGAAGGCATGACCCTGAGCGAAATTGGTCAAGTGCTCGGTGTAACTGAGAGTCGCTCAAGTCAACTCCATACTCGTGCGGTCATGCAGTTGCGCGGCAAGCTTGTTGAGATGTCCTCCTAGTTGCTGTGCCCGGGTGTCGCCGACACTTTTGATTGGCTGTGGACCTCGTCACTATCCCCACCGTCGAACAGCCGCTAGTTATCCCCATTGAACGAGGGTTGTCGTCTGTCACTGCTGTAGGTCGCACATTGGATGCGTGCTCATTCAGCTAGGTATCAGTTTGTTGCTAACCGGATCTGTGGTGTTCGCTAAGGATCCAATCTCATTTAGTGCCACTGCGAATACGCCCGCCAAGAGTCAAGCGAGTGTTGGAAGCGGCAACCCAAGATATCCAGTGGCAGGAGAGGTGATTCGGGATTTTGACCCGCCAGAGCTAGATTGGCTTCCGGGTCACCGTGGCATTGACCTGGCGGCTGTGGCTGGGCTGCCCGTGCGGGCACCAGCAGCCGGCGTCATCGGTTTCGTGGGTGATGTAGCGGATACGCCCGTAGTGACGATCCACCATGGAAAATCTCGATCCACATTTCAACCAGTCGTCTCGGGACTGCGAGTTGGTGAGTCGGTGGACGCAGGGGACAAAATCGGCGTAGTTGCAGCGCGCGGGGGTCACTGTGCAGCTCGCTGTTTACATTGGGGATTGCGGGTCCAGGACCACTATTTGGCCCCTCGACTCCTCGTAGAGACGGTTCGAGTGAGGTTGGTTCCGGAAGAGTTCTGATCAGCGTTACACTTATTGCACCGGTGTGAGCCGGAATTCGCGTGTTCCATCGGATTATCTGCTGTCGGTCCCTCGGGAAGTAGATGTCGGAGCACTAGGGACTCGGGCAAATAGCTTGGGTCAAAACCGACCGCGCCGCACTGCGGCGCCGAAAGGACGTGCCGTGGCTGTCGTCACAATGCGTCAGTTGCTTGAGTCAGGAGTCCACTTTGGACACCAGACTCGGCGCTGGAATCCAAAAATGAAGCGCTTCATCCTGACGGAGCGAAATGGCATTTACATCATCGATCTGGAGGGTTCGCTTTCGCTCATCGACCGAGCTTACGAATTCGTGAAAGAAACAGTTGCCCATGGCGGCTCTGTGCTTTTTGTCGGGACTAAAAAACAAGCCCAAGAGAGTGTTGCTCAACAGGCGACACGCGTGGGTATGCCATACGTCAATAATAGGTGGCTGGGTGGAATGCTCACCAACTTCGGCACGGTACATCAGCGCCTAGAGCGTCTGAAGGAACTCGAAGACATGGACTTTGATGATGTAGCCGGATCGGGGCTCACAAAAAAGGAGTTGCTGTCGCTGCGTCGAGAGAAGGACAAGCTTGAAGCCACTCTCGGTGGAATTCGACACATGGAGAAGGTTCCGAGTGCGGTGTGGGTCGTTGACAGCAACAAAGAACACATTGCGGTCAAAGAAGCGCACAAACTGGGAATTCCCGTCATCTCCATCCTTGACACCAACTGTGATCCAGATGAAGTCGACTACCCGGTTCCCGGTAACGATGACGCCATGCGCTCGGTTGCCCTGCTAACTCGCGTTATCGCCGACGGTGTTGCCGATGGTTTGCAGCAACGGGCGAAGGCAGCCAGTGGTGACGAGTCAGAGCCTTTGGCCGAATGGGAAAAGGAGATCCTTGACTCATCCGAAAACACTGCCGAAGCCGGCACTGCTGAGGCTGTGACTGCTGAGGCTGTGACTGCTGAGGCTGCGACTGCTGAGGCTGCGACTGCTGAGGCTGCGACTGCTGAGGCTGCGACCGCTGAGGCTGTGACTGCTGAGGCTGCGACTGCTGAGGCTGCAACTGACACTGCGGTCACCCCAGAAGTAACCACTGAGTCGGCACCGGCTGAGAAATAGTCTTAACCCAAATACGGAGAGAAATATGGCAATCACTGCTGCTGACGTTAAGAAGCTCCGGGATCTGACCGGGGCCGGAATGATGGAGTGTAAGCGGGCCCTCACAGAGGCTGATGGCGATCTAGATAAGGCTGTGGAAGCGCTGCGTATCTCTGGAGCTGCCAAGGCGGCAAAGCGGGGTGCGGAGCGGACAGCGAGTAATGGAGTTGTAGCCCGGAGTGGTAACGCCCTAGTAGAGCTGCGTTGCGAAACCGATTTCGTGGCCAAGAATGACGATTTTGTCGCTTTGGCAAACGAATTAGCTCAATCCGCCAACGCTGCGAAGCCTGCAAGTGACGCTGAGTTCGCCGAGTTAACTTTGTCGAGCGGCAAATCTGCAGCGGAGACAGTTTCGGATCTATCGGGCATCATCGGTGAAAAGCTGGAGTTAGGCAGATACGCCGTGCTCAGTGGAAACGTAGTGTCCTACTTGCACAGTCGGTCTGCGGATTTGCCTCCGGCCATTGGTGTCTTAGTCTCTTACACCGGTGACGAAGCCGCCGCGAGGTCGGTGGCATTGCAGATCGCGGCCATGAAGCCACGTTTCCTCACGAGCGAAGATGTCCCGCAGGATGTGGTCGAGAATGAACGACGTATCGCCGAAGCTACTGCTCGCGAAGAGGGCAAGCCAGAGAAAGCTATGCCCAACATCATTGAGGGTCGGTTGAAGGGTTTCTTCAAAGACAGTGTTCTCTTAGATCAACCCTCAGTCCAAGAAAACAAGAAGACTGTGGCCCAGGTGCTGGATTCTGCGGGAACGAACCTCACCGGGTTCGCGCTCATCGAAGTTGGCAAGGCCTGAGTTCATCGATGGTTAGCGATCACCCCGAGAAGGTATCTGCCGAGACCGGTCAACTGTGGCCAGGCGTCCCGCCCGAAGGCTTTGGTCGGGTGTTGCTGAAACTTTCGGGTGAAGCTTTTGCCGGCGACGGCGGTCTTGGCGTTGATCCCGATGTAGTGCGATCGATAGCTCGGCAAATAGTGGAAGTTGTTGACACCGGTACCGAAGTAGCAGTGGTGATCGGCGGTGGCAACTACTTCCGGGGCGCCGAACTGTCCGAACACGGTATGGAGCGCGCCCGCGCGGATTATATGGGAATGCTGGGCACAGTTATGAACTGCCTGGCCTTGCAGGATTTCTGCGAGAAGCAAGGCGTGGATACCCGGGTTCAGACAGCGATCTCTATGGGTCAAGTCGCGGAACCATATGTACCCCGGCGCGCTCAGCGTCATCTGGATAAAGGCCGGGTGGTCATTTTCGGAGCGGGACTCGGGGCTCCCTATTTCTCGACCGACACCACGGCCGCACAGCGTGCCCTGGAAATTGGTGGAGAAGTGGTGCTTATGGCTAAGGGAGTGGACGGCGTTTACGACTCTGATCCGCGATCGAATCCCGATGCCACTCGGTTCGAAGAGTTGAGTTACGACGAGGTGCTACAGCGCGATCTCAAAGTAGCTGACGCCACGGCGATCAGCTTATGCCGTGACAACAGGTTGCCGATAGTGGTGTTCAATTTGCTCGAAGAAGGCAACATTGCGCGCGCGGTGCGTGGCGAGAAGATCGGCACCCTGGTTCACTAAAGACTTATTAACAATAGTCAGGTACAACTCAAGCAAGGTCCGAGGAGGATCTCACGGTGATCGATGAAACCCTGTTCGAGGCTGAAGAGAAAATGGATAAGGCCGTCTCCGTAGCCCGTGACGATTTTTCGGGCATCCGTACTGGCCGCGCCAACCCTGCAATGTTCAACAAGATGACCGTGGATTATTACGGCTCCGATACTCCAATCCAGCAGCTTGCTTCCTTTGCCACTCCAGAAGCTCGTCTCATTGTCATTACTCCTTACGACAAGACCGCCATGGACGGTATCGAGCGCGCGATCCGGGACTCTGACCTGGGTGTTAATCCGGCATCTGACGGCAACGTCATTCGTGTGGCCTTGCCGGAGTTGACCGAAGAGCGCCGTAAAGAATATGTCAAGCAGGCTCGAACCAAAGCGGAAGATGCTCGAATAGCGATCCGCAACATTCGTCGGCAAGCGAATCAGTCTCTGGAGCGAATGATCAAGGACGGCGATGCTGGCGAGGACGACGTTAAGCGAGCGGAGAAGCAACTTGATGAGATCACCAATAAGCATGTCGCGTCTGTAGATGAAATGCTGAAGACCAAGGAAGCCGAACTGCTAGAGGTGTAGCTATGAGCAAGTCCACTGCGGCAGAGGGTGAAAGCAAGTCTGCTAGTGGGGGAAAGGCTGGTCGGAATCTTCCACTAGCCATTGGTGTCGGTGTTCTTCTCGGAGCGCTCGCTTTAGGCAGCTTGCTGTTCCTCAAGGAAATCTTTGTCGTATTAGCAGTGGTAGCTCTGTGTATTGGTGTTTCGGAAGTCGCTGCTGGTATGGCCACTCGGGGCATCCGGATCATGACCGGAGTCCTATACGTAGGTGCCGCGGTAGTCGCGGTATCGGCGTTCCTGTGGGGTGCGGCCGCCTTTGTTGCGGTCTTCACCGGACTAGTATTTGTATTGCTCTTGGGACAGCTAACCCGAGGAACGGATCATTACGTTCGAGATGCGACCGCCAATGTTTTTTTGGCTGCATATCTGCCGTTGATGCTGGGATTCGCAATGCTCACCCTTGCGACCGAAGACGGGAACATGCGAATCATCGTCTTTATCGCGCTCACCGTGAGCAGTGATATCGGTGGATATTTCGCGGGCGTGCTTTTCGGCAAACATCCCATGGCGCCGAACATCAGTCCGAAGAAGTCTTGGGAGGGGTTTGCTGGCTCAGTCGTCTTTCAAATGATCATTGGCGTCTGGCTGTTCATGTGGCTCCTGGATGCACCGTGGTGGGCTGGTGCGCTGGCGGGCGCAATCATGGCGGCCACGGCGACGGCGGGTGACTTCGTCGAGAGCGCGATTAAGCGAGATTTAGGTATCAAGGACATGGGGTCACTTGTGCCTGGGCACGGTGGATTGATGGACCGATTGGACTCGTTGGTACCGAACGCGTTCGTCTCATGGGTGCTGTTCACAGTTCTACTGGGCACATGAGCGAGGACCTAGCGCTCACCGGGATCACTGAGCCAGAAAAGCGAAAGCGGGCGACCCCGACTCCGTCTCATTGGGCGGACTTGGACCCCGCGGACCGAGCTGGTGCCGTTGCCGACTTGGGGATGCCTCGTTTTCGAGCCGACCAAATTAGTCGCCACTATTTTGGGCGTGATTCAGCTGATCCGGAGGAATGGACTGATCTATCGGGATCCCTCGCTGAGAAGGTCCGCGACCAACTGATGCCAGCGCTGCTAAGTGAAGTGGCAGTCGTGGACTGCGATAACGGCACAACTGCAAAGCAGGTGTGGCGCCTTCACGATGGAGCGGTGGTCGAAAGTGTCCTGATGGGTTACACCGATCGAGTCACTGCATGTATTAGCTCTCAGGCGGGTTGTGGCATCGGATGTCCGTTCTGTGCGACTGGGCAACAGGGGTTAACCCGTAATCTGAGCACAGCGGAAATAGTAGAGCAGGTGAGGTTAGCTCGAGTCGCCGCCGGGGAAGGTCGGGTCGGCAAGCGCCACCGGCTCAGCAACATCGTTTTTATGGGAATGGGTGAGCCGCTGGCAAACTTTTCTCGGGTTGCTGACGCGTTGCACCGAATCATTGATCCGGCGCCAGCCGGATTCGGAATGTCGGCCAGATCAATTACGGTCTCTACCGTGGGGATGGTCCCCAGCATGCTGAAGTTGGCGGACTTGGGTCTGCCGGTGACCTTGGCAGTATCGCTACACGCTCCGGATGACGAGTTGCGCGACACTCTCGTACCGATCAATCATCGCTGGCCTGTTACGGAGGTCTTAGAGGCGGCTGATCGATACGCCGACATAACTGGTCGGCGCTACAGCATCGAATACGCCTTGATACGAAATATAAATGACCAAGATTGGCGCGCTGATGCTTTGGGAGTTTTGCTACAAAATCGCTTGGTGCACGTCAATCTGATCCCGCTTAATCCAACTCCTGGCTCGCGGTGGACCGCATCAGATCCGAAAGACGAGGCCGAATTTATCTCGCGGCTGCGAGCTGCAGGTATCTCTACAACGCTTCGGGATACCCGCGGCCGAGAGATTGACGGGGCTTGTGGCCAACTAGCGGCGGCCCAGCAATGACATCACCGCGTCGCGTGGTGAGTTTGGGCGCGACAGGATCTATCGGTACGCAAGCGGCCGACGTCATTGGTCGAAATCGTGAACGTTTTGACGTGGTTGCCCTA
>PAAU01000026.1 GCA_002699445.1 Micrococcales bacterium
GTTGGTGATGTGGAGTCGGGTGCCTCTGGTGTTGGTGATGTGGAGTCGGGTGCCTCTGGTGTTGGTGATGTGGGAAGTGACACTGAAGGGGTTGGGGTAGGTGAGGTTACGGGAGTTGGGCGCTCACGGGTAGGAAGTTCAACACGAATCTTCCTACTGGTGACAGCAGATAATTGTCGTGGCTTCACCAACACGACGCGCAGGGATACGGTCCATGCGGCTTTAGGTAATCTCACGCGCTTGCGGAACCGGCCCTCGGCATTGGTAACCGCTTTCGACCGGCGGATCGAAACCCACCTAAAGTCTTTCTTCTTTTTGGCGGCGGTGGCGCCGACGCTCGGTTGCCTGGGCATTCCTACTTTTGAGCGCTGAATCTTTACCTTGGCGTTCGCGAGCGGCCGTCGGCCCCTTGTGACGACTCCTTGGATGGTAACCCTCTGGCTCGCTGCAGTGCCCTGCAGTGCCGCCGCAGATACATTCAGTCGACGAGAAACCGTATCGACGTTGTCGCCAGCGGCCGTGGCTGAGGATGCCAGGACGACGCCACCGACCGGCAACATCAGAACCGCAGATAGCCCGCTTGCTAGAAAAGTCTTTCCGTGTGCTTTAAGGGACCGTGATGAAGCCAACCGCATGACCTACCACCGTCATTTCATGCTCGTTCCGTTCTGCCCGAGCAAACCTCACTGGGTACAGCCTGGCGTCCCACCGCCCGGTAGTCCGCACGCTACAACATGGCTCAGCCGTTTTCACGCCTAGTCATCAATTATACCTATGGCACACGACAGACAGTCACCCATCTTGTTCACCTCCGCACCGTTGAAAAACAGTGAAATAGTGCTACCCACAAAGACCGAAACGCCTTGCTGATGATCTCGATACCTTGCCTAACGCACTACAAGTCGACCTCAACTGGCGACCGAAACCAGGGATGTCCTATGCCATTGAACGGACTCGGCTGGGGTTGTTTGCGGTGACGGTTCACCGAGTTGGAGTATTCAACAGGGGAGTACGGCCGCTGATGACCGGATCTTTCGAGGGCCTTAGCCGCCCGTGACTTCTACGTTGTCGCGCTCGACCGTCTCGTGTGTTGCGTGAATAGCAGGAAGTTCGCTGGTAACTTCGGCGGCCCCCTCAGCGCGGTTCCGAGTTTGTCCGCCTGAGTGGATTTCGGGGGAAGTGTCATCGCGTGATTCGGTCATGACTCCAGTGTCCGACAAGTGACTAGAATCAGCGCGCTACCGCGCCAGGTAATTTTGATGAGTTAAATCACTAGTCAAGATGGTGACTCTTAGATCACAACCGATAATTATCCTTGCGTTACTCGGCCAAATTGATCTTCATAGTTGACTTCCTCTTGAGGCGAAAGCGAGGTAAATACGTAGGACTGCTCCAGTAGTGCGTCAGTCGGGAAAATCCACTTACTGTCCGCTAACTCTGGGTCAATCTTCTGCATTTCCTCGCGGGCTCCTTCGACTGGACATGCGTAGTTCACCCATGCCGCCACCTCTGCTGCAACCTTGGGGTCGTAGTAGTAATCCATCAAGGCTTCAGCGCCAACCTTGTTTTGAGCGGTAGTGGGAATAACTAGGTTGTCTGACCACAACATTCCACCTGTATCGGGAAGTGCGAATCCAAAACTGGGGAGTTTGGGGTTGTAGTTGAGTTGGAAAATATCACCACTCCAACCCATTACAGCCCAGGCCTGACCGTTACGGAGATCTTGCAGGTAGCCATTGCCGCGGACCTGCTTGATCTGACCGGAATCGATTTGCTCTTGGAGAACAGCCAGACCGGCATCGAATTGCTCTTGTGTAAACGGTTGGCTGACGTCGACGCCTTGACTGAGCATGATCAAACCCATGGTGTCGGTCATTTCTGACAGGACTACGACCTTGCCCTTTAGCTTGGGGTCCCAAAGATCATCGACAGACTTTAGCCCTCCGGGAATCTTGTCTTCATTCCATGCCAGACCGGTGAAGCCCGACTGCCAGGTCATCGAGTATTTCCGGCCGGGGTCCCAAGAAACATCTAGCAGCGCCGGGAGCATGTTCTTGCTGTTAGGAACGTTGTCGTAGTCGATTTGGGCCGCGTAGCCCTTCCGAATCCATTCGCTAACGAGCGAGTCGGAAGGAGTAACGAGGTCATATCCGGTGCTCTGCCCGCTTTGCAACAGCGGTTCAACTTTTCCATTGAAAGAGTTGTTGTCGTCGATATCTTCCTTATATTCAACGGTGTATCCGGACTCTTTTTCGAAACGTTCGAGTGTGGGATAAGACTGTGTTTTTCCTTTGTAGTCTAGATACTCCGTCCAGTTCGCCCAAACGATTGTGTCGCTTTCGGTACTAGCCGGAGTTTCGGAACTGGACGCCGCCTCGTCTGTACTAGAACTGGTGCCGCAGGCAGCCAGCCCTGCTGCTACCCCGGTCGCACCTGCGGCCGAGAGAAAGCCTCGTCGTGACATAGCGTTACGCAGCAATTGGGTGCGCAGGTCATCAGTGGGATTCTGGCTCATCTGACTCTCCATGAGTAGGCGTTGCGCCCCTAGACTAGCCATTTTGTTGGCCCAGTTCAGCGGTGAGTGAATAGCTGTGAATCGAACTGTTACCTGATACCCGCCTAAGAAGCGATCTTATTGACGATGGCGAGGACTCCGAGACAGATCCCTACGTTAAGAACGATGTTGAGCAGAGCGGTCACCGGAAAGCCGCGGCGAAACGATTCCTCGGTAAGTGCAGCGAAGGAGCTGAACGTGGTCAATGCACCGCAGAATCCAGTTCCAACGAACAGAAGCCAGTCGCCGTCGAGCTTCGCCAGCGCCAGTCCAAATATTGCTGAACCAACTACGTTTGCTGTCAGAATGCCCACAGCTATCCGACTCGGGTGATTCTCTCGCCACCAACGTTGCAGATGTAGATCGATTGCGTATCGACCCAAGGCTCCGAGTGCAGCTCCCAAAGCAACAAATAACAAGGTCATCGGTCGCTCTTCCCCTGGGCCAATATCCAACCCAGCCGTACGGCCAAGATGCCGAGCGCGACAGAGGCCGTGGTGTAGCCAGCAGCTAGCAGCAAGGCATCGGATTGCGCTAGTTGGTCTAGTTCCGCGGCAAAGCTAGAAAACGTAGTGAGACCACCGAGGAACCCCACACCAACAAGTGGGGTCAAATAGGGAGGGGCATTGGGGAGCAAGCTGAGACGCCCGAGAAAACCGCCCATGACAAACGAGCCCACAATGTTGACGAGGAAGATCGCCCACGGCCAACTCTGCCCGTCCCAAGGCAGCAGGTTTTCGGTGATGTGACGAAGCGAAGCCCCGATCGCTCCTCCTAGGGCAACTAACGCCCAAGAGCTCGGTGGCGGCCGCCAGCCCTGCTTCGACATCGCCAAGACCTTAGCGCGCTCGGCCCTGAGGTTGCTGTGCTTTACGACTTGGATTTCCGGATCTCGATTGAGTTTGGCACCCTAGAACTACCAACTGGGTGCTGAGTAAGGGGTTGCCGATGCCGAGGTACGACTACCGATGTGGTGATTGTGGTGAGCAGTTCGAGGTAGTGCAGTCCTTTGATGAGTCGACCTTAGACACCTGCCCTCACTGCAGCGGCTCACACGTCCGAAAGCTTTTCGGCAATGTCGGAGTGGTCTTCAAGGGTTCGGGCTTCTACCGAAACGATTCGCGTGAAGCAGGTAAGTCGGGAAGTGAAAAATCTCCCGAGAGCAGTACTGAGTCTTCGGTAAATTCTAGCGGGGAAGACAAGAAGTCGTCCGAAACCAAGTCCAAGGATGCAAAGTCGAAATCCGATGGCCCAGGGAAAAAGGACAGTGCGCCTAAAGCCAAATCCAGTGCCGCCAACGACAAGTAGGGTCAATGATGCACCTGTGGACGGGCATTAGCCGATAGCCGCAGGTCGATGGCAGATTGCCCGTCATGACTGATGTCACTTCGAACTATGGGGGCCCGGGTAATAGTGCCTCGGTCGACCCCCTTGTATGTGTCACGGGATTCCACCGAGTCGGCTAGCCCGTCTACTGCTCGGTGCTAAGTTACGAAGGATTAGAACCCCGTGGGCAATTGTGACGGTGACAGCTACGGCAGTTGTGATTACGACCGCGGTGGTCATGGGCCTGATAATGCTGCCGAACACTAGCGAGGAGCGCGATTCAAGCGGTCTACCCGACAGTGGGTTCCAGGAGATATCGGGACCGTCAGTCTCTAAAAAAATATTGTCTGGCCATGCTTCGTGGCGTCGGGCCCTAAGTCGAGCTGATCGACCCAAAGCTATGTCGGCTTTTGCAGATAAGCCCGCGGCGCTGCCCGGTGATCCTGTTGCACTCCATGTCTCCACGACCGCGAAGAGCTACCGCGTTATCGCCTATAGGATGGGTTACTACGGTGGGTCTGAGGCTCGAAAAATATGGCGATCAAAGCCGCTGCTGGGCAAGAAACAACGGGCAGTTGGATTCGATCAAGACCTTCGGATGCCATACGCAAAATGGAAACCATCCATAAAATTGCGGACCAAGAAATGGCCAGCGGGACCTTATCTTTTGCGGCTAGTAGGAAGTAATGGAGCCCAGTGGCTTGTGCCACTGGTCTTGCGCGAGGAACGTGTGGCCGGAAAGCTCGTCGTGGTCATACCAGACACGACTTTTCAGGCCTATAACGATTGGGGAGGGTTGTCCGCCTACACGGGCAAGACCGGTGATCGTTCACGAGCAGTCTCATACGCTCGGCCTTATAAGAAAGCGGCTGGCACCGGTGGCTACTTGACTCTGGCGCAGCCGGTGGTCAAGTTCGCCGAAAAGTGGGGGCTGCCTGTCACTTATGTGGCGGCGACTGACTTGGATACGGGGACAGCGACCATGGTGAATGCTCAGGGTGTAGCGACGCTGGGACACGATGAATACTGGACACCGGAACGTCGCGAACGTACAGAAGCGGCCCGCGATTCGGGGACTGATCTGGCTTTCTTGGGAGCAAACGCAGTTTATTGGCGGATCCGTATCGAATCTGGTCCCTCCAATATGCGAAAGATGGTGATCTACCGGGACTCGGAAGAGGATCCAGTATCGGGCAAGCGGACAACCGTGCGTTTCAGAGATGAACCCGCAGCTGCCCCAGAAAGATCCTTGATCGGGATTCAGTACGGTTGTCTGAAGGCTGAGGGTCAGTTCGTGGTGACGGACCCCGACTTCTTCCTATATCGGGGAACTGGTGTGAAACGCGGAGATAGGTTCCCGGGGGTGGTACTCGGGGAGGTTGACTGGGCTGAGAGTCGACCGAGTACGCCCAGAAATCTGCAGATAGTTGCAGAAAACCCCACCACCTGTGAAGGTGTTCCCGCGGTAGGTCACACGTCCTACTACAGCACCGAGTCTGGAGCTGGCGTCTTTGCTACGGGCTCGATCGGATGGATTAGGAATGCGCTTAGTGGTCTTCCCCGACGCTCGCTGACTACGCCCCAAAGGTCAGCCAAGTTTGTGCGGAAGGTGACCCGTAACCTGTTGACTGAGATGGCCGCGGGTCCCATGGGGGAAAACTTTCCTGCCAAGGGAAACATTAACGAGTTTGATCTTTCCGGTAACGATGGTAGGAAATAAGCGTGGTAGCTGCACACGAGCTAGCAACCTGTGGATGACCGTTAGCCTGCGTTCTTAGGCGATGACAGATTGCCCGTCATGACTGATGTCAAGCGGACCACTTCCTTTATCTGGCGACATGCCACCCTCATCCGCGCGGTAATGGCTGGTCTACTCCTAATCGTAGGAGTGCTGTCCTGGGCGTCGAGTCACCCAGCTCCGCAAACCAGCGAGATTGTGATCGCGAGCCGAGACATACCTTCTGGTTCGGTACTGGCCAATGAGGATTTGGCTATCGGCCACGACAGTCTTGGTCTAGCAACGCTCAATCGCAGTGATCTTGTGGGCGAAATAGTGAGGGGTCCCATCAAATCTGGTGAGCCAGTTACCCCATCCAGAATCACACCGGGTCGCAGCCTACAAGTGGTTCCGGGACGCGTGGTATTTCCACTAGCCCTAAGCGATGAACGGCTCGCGGCCTTGTTGGTCGCAGGAGATGTCGTCAATGTGATTGTCACTCCGGGGGATCTGTCGGATGGCGAAGTGCGAACCTTGGCTAGGCAAGTCGAGGTACTTACAGTTTCTGGTCAGACCACGGTCAGCTCTGGCCTAACGTCTCCTGGTTCTGGGGCAGTGGTGCTGTTGGATGTCAGCGATATCCAAGCGGCGGATTTGTCACAGATCCAGAGATCTGATCGAGTCAGCGTGACTATTGGGAGCCGAGCTGTCCCTGCGAACCAGTGACAGCCGGACGTATCCATGAGCGGAGCCGACCCGGTGGATTTAGGTCCGAGGTGTCACGTGAAGATCTCGTGCAAGAAGTTGGCGATGTAGCGGCTGGATCGTCGTGCGGTCTCGGCGTCGTACAGCAACGCCAGGGGCGATTCCCCACTTTGAATCTCGAGGTTATCGTCGGGCTTCAGGCTGTAGGCATGCTTCTTTTGACCGAAAAGCACCCACTGGTAGTCGATTGCTGATTCATCGAACTCCTGTATAACGCTGAGAACAGCGTCCACCGGGTTGAACGGATCGGCGGTGCCCTGCATGATCAAGACTTTCGCTTTCCCGATATTCGGCTCGACCATGGGGAGCGGCCGAAGTTGCCAGGGCAGTGCCACACCCCACTCCAGGATGGCGCCGTCTAGATCGGGGATTCTCCGGGCCATATCGAGCACAATCATGCCCCCGCTTGAGTAGCCGATAGCTGCTGTCTGCGATGGGTCGACTTCCTTTTTGCGACGTGCCTGATCTAGGGCAAGCTGAGCTCGTGCTACACCTTTAGTCCGATCATCAAAGAACGGCATGATAAGGGTCGCAGCCTCTTGGGAAGTCTTCGGCATAGCTCGCTTGCCGTAGAAATCGATGCAACAGGCGACATAACCCAGCCCACACAGTTGTTTCGCACTATCTTCGGCGTACTTGGTGGCCCCGTGGTAGTCCGGGACCACTAAAACGATCGGGCGCGGACCAGTCGTGTCTTCGGGGAAGTAGTAACTGTCCTCATAACTGATCCCATCGTGTTCATATTTGGCATATTCGTGACGCACGGACATCTCCTGCTGGCAGTTCTCTTCCAGGGCCGAACCTAGTCTTTGTTCGGGTGCGTTGCTTGCTGAGCCATTGGGATCGCCGACGAGTGCTTCGCGAACTGGAGGTTAGAATCCGGCTATGGTTTCGGACAATCGGGTATTGCTGTTGGGTGCGACCGGTTTCACGGGAAAGCTTGTTGCGGAGCAACTGCTTAAGTCGGGAGCGGCACCGATCTTGGTCGGACGGGATCCAGACAAGCTGCGGTCATTGACTGCGCAGATGCAGGATTTCGCGGTGGCACAACAAGAAATCGAATGGGCAGTTGCGGACGTCACTGATCCCAGTTCCATACGTGCACTGTTGAAATCTCCGCAGGACGTAATGATTAGCACAATAGGGCCGTTCGCGCGGTTAGGCCATAGTCCGGTCGCAGCTGCGATCGATGCTGGCGCGGCATATCTGGATTGCACTGGCGAGTCGGCTTTTGTGCAACAGATCTTCTCGGAGTACGACCGCCAAGCTCGTCAAACGGGTGCGCGCCTGTTGACAGCGTTTGGCTTCGACTATGTCCCCGGGAACCTGGCCGCGGCGCTCTTGATGGAGCGACAGTCGAGCGAGGAGATCGTCAGGATAGACATCGGATACTTCGTGACTGGAAATTTTGCGCCTAGCAGCGGAACAATGGCCAGTGCAGCTGGAGCCGTGGTCGATCCCTCGTATCGCTTTCAAGACGGTGTCATCTCCTCCGAACGAGCAGGATCACGAAGCCTTGACTTTGAGGTGGGAGATCGCCAGCTATCGGGGGTGAGCGTTGGCGGAACCGAACAGTTTGCACTGCCGCGGCGCTACCCGGCACTGCGCACGGTGAATACCCAAGTGGGGTGGATTGGACGCTGGTCCAAAGCATGGTCAACTGCTGGGGCTTTGGTCGGGGGCGCAATGCAGGTGCCTGGGGTCGGAGCCGCTATGGGCGCAGTGATGCGTGGTGCAATCGGTGGAGCATCAGACACCGGCCCTCCTGTTCATCGTCGCCGGCGCAATCGGTCGGTAGTGGTGGCGGTTGGACGAGATGCCTCCGGTGAGAAGGTGGATCAGGTTCAGGTTGAAGGGCCCGATCCGTACGATATGACTGCGGGACTCCTGACATGGGGTTCCGGGATGTTGGCCCGAGGCAAGGAAACTACCGTCGGCGCTTTGGGTCCGGTAGACGCGTTCAATATCGATCCGCTGGTCGCTGGTTGTTTGGCTCTTGGCCTTGCTGATGTGTGAACCAGCTGAATCCTTGACGATCCTTCAACCTGAGGATTGGGTTCAGCTGGAACGGAAGCATCGTGATCGGGTGCAGCCCTGGATTGGTCCGCGTTTGGCTCGCCGCCAACGCGGCGAACGACACCCGGTCGATGACTTTCTTTTTGAGTACTACCGTTTGAGTCCCAGTCAGTTGAGTTCGTGGCACCCTGGCTGGCGTCATGAAGTGGTGGGGAATCCCCGGCTATCCGAAGAAGTCGGCTACCGTCGTCGTTCGGTTGGCCACGGAGTTGATCCGGTGGTCTCCGACCGCAAACGGCAACGTATGCAGCATGCTCAGCGGCTGTTGTCGGCCACTCAAGATCGCTCACCAGGATTCTCCTGTTTTGGTTTGCACGAGTGGGCAATGGTCTATCGCACTCAAGAAGTCCGGCACGAGCAAGTACCGCTTCGGTTACAACCAAAACAAATCGCAGCCACAGTCGAGTCCGTCGGTTTGTCCTGTACCCATTTCGACGCCTATCGGTTTTTCACCCCCGCGGCCAAACAACTGCACCCAGCTTTGCAACGCAGTGAGCAGGTCGATCTGGAACAACCGGGATGTATCCATGTCGGCATGGATCTCTATCGATTTGCCTACGAGAGTCTGCCGCTTGTGTGTAGCGAGCTAGTAGCGGATTGCTTTGAGTTCGCCAGAGACTCACGAAACTTAGACATGCGCTCATCTCCCTACGATCTCTCCGCTTGGGGTCTCACCCCTATCGCTATCGAGACGCCCGAGGGCCGTCGGAAACACGCTCACATGCAGCGATCGCTCGCAGAGCGAGCGGTACCGTTACGCAGACGGTTGGTGACGGAGATTCAGGACGCATTGCAGTGGGTCCAACGGCGCGCCGCCGTCGGGCAGGCTCATAGCGACTGAAACACTGTGGCAGACCCACCTACGAGTTGGTCCAAGATTGAGGAGTCACGATGTGCGGATGTCTGGCGCTAGCGCTAGGAGCAATGTTCCCTCGGATAGCGCTCGTACTTTTGTGGTTCTTTTCCGATTGGATCGACCGTGCCTTCAGCGGCGAATGGCTGATACCAGTCATCGGTGTTCTCTTGCTTCCGTACACCACGTTGGCCTACGTCGCCTTATACGCCTGGACCGGAACGGTAGAAGGCTTCAGTTGGTTTATCGTGGCCCTTGCCTTCCTCGGTGACATCGGAGCCTATGCATCCGGGAGTCAGGCGCGTCGAACCTCACCCTCGGCCTAGCCCATTGCATCGGGGTCTCACCTGGCTGGATTAGATTCGGCTCATGCGCATCGTTGCCCGGATCATCATCGTGCTTTTGGTCCTCGTTCTGATTCTGGGTGTTATCGCCGCGGGAATCGGATTATGGACTGTCAGACGATCATTCCCTCAGATTGATGGAGCCGCGCAGTTGATCGGCCTCTCGGCTGACGTCGAGGTCATCCGGGATGAGCGAGGAATCCCCAATATCTATGCGGACAACCAGGCGGACCTATTTATGGCACTGGGATTTGTCCATGCCCAAGATCGTTTTTATGAGATGGATTTTCGGAGACATGTGACGTCGGGCCGGCTCGCAGAGATGTTTGGCGAATCGCAGGTAGATACGGATGCTTTTCTGCGTCGATTGGATTGGCGAGGCGTGGCTGAAGTTGAATACGGTCAAATCAGTTCTGAGTCACGTCTGGCCCTGGATTCGTACGCAGATGGGGTCAACCGTTTCCTAGCCGGGCGCAGTGGTCCTGAGATCTCGCTTGAGTACCTGGTGTTATCTGTGCAAAATCCGGAGTATTCCATCGAGCAATGGGATCCAGTTGATTCCTTAGCTTGGCTCAAGGCACTCGCCTGGGATCTGAACGGTAACTATGAAAAAGAGGTTTCGCGGGCGATTGCGGCTGCCAAGGTCGGAGTTGAGCGAACGGAAGAACTTTATCCGGCCTACCCCTTTGAGCGGAACGGTTCGATTGTCGGCGATGCAGAAGAGCCCAAGCTCGCGAAGCAGTTGACGACCAACATCGCCGCGCCCAATCTTTTCGATCAGCCCAGCGTCGGTCCGGCTTTGGCGCGAGCGGCAGAGAATGCCGGTGGTCTCCGCGAGGTTCTCGGAGTAACCGGCCAAGGTATTGGATCGAACTCGTGGGTGATTTCCGGATCATTAACGCAAAGTGGGGCCCCACTATTGGCGAATGATCCGCACCTAGCTCCGAGTATGCCGAGCATTTGGTACCAGGCCGGTCTGCGGTGTCGAGAGGTGAACGAGCAATGTCCGTATGACGTCACCGGGTGGACGATGTCTGGAGTTCCTGGCGTCTTCATCGGACACAACCAGAGCATCGCCTGGGGTCTGACGAATCTCGGCCCAGATGTGAGCGATCTTGCACTTGAGCGAGTGACTGGTCGCAAATATGAACTCGATGGTAAGCGCCGGCCGTTGTTGACGCGCAAAGAATCCATTCGGGTAGCTGGTGGAACAGAAGTTCCGATAGAGGTTCGGGCAACGGGTAACGGCCCCATCATTTCTGACCTGCCAGGTTCGGACATTTACGGTGAGGTGGGCGAAGCCGCTCCCGTTCCAGCGCCCGGTCAGACTGAATCAGCGCCGAAGCAGCCTCGTGGCGCTGGCTATGCCGTCTCGTTGAAGTGGACTGGCCTCACCCCACGACCAACCTATGACGCCATTTTGGCCGTGAACCGAGCGACAAACTGGGAAGAGTTCCGAGCGGCAGCAGCCGAGCTGTCGGTGCCATCTCAAAATCTGGTCTACGCCGATACAGCGGGAACGATCGGATACCAAGCCCCTGGGGTCATCCCAGTGCGACAAGGTTATGACGGCAAGTGGCCTTTTCCTGGGTGGGATTCCAGTTTTGATTGGTCTGCGAATATTCCTTTTCAGGACCTGCCCAGCATCACGAATCCGGCTGCGGGCTGGGTAACAACAGCAAATCAACAAGTAGTCCCTACTGACGGCGCACCGCAGCTGAAGAGCGATCCCACCTCATATGGGTCTCGTGCGAGTCGCATCAATGAACGAATAGCGGCGGTAGTTTCGGCCGGCGGTAAGTTGACGGCAACCGATATGCAATCGATCCAGCTCGATGCTGGAAATGAGCTCGCCGAATTCTTGGTGCCACGACTGCAGCGGATTACGGTGGACGCGCAGACCCAACAAGCTGTGCAGCTACTGGCGGATTGGGATTTTCAGCAAACAGCGGATTCGGCCGCGGGTGCCTATTTCAATGTGTTTTATCGTCAACTACTTCAGCTCATGTTCTACGACGAGCTTGGTGCAACGAATCAATCCGGAGTCAACGCCGGTGACCGAACATGGGAATCAATTCGGAACCTATGGGAGGAGCCGCGGAACGTCTGGTGGGACGATGTAGCGGAGCCGGGCCGGCAACGTCGTAATGACACCGTCTCGGCGGCACTGCAAGCCGCAAGCCAAGAGCTACGAAGAACGCAGGGCGAGGATCCGGCTCAGTGGAACTGGGGAGATCTACACCAAGTAGAGGCTCAGAATGCCTCCCTTGGCGACAGCGGGATCGCGGTCATTGAGAGCATCTTCAATCGGGGACCGCTGTCAGTGGGAGGGGGGAGTTCGATTCCGCTGGCCAATGGTTGGGACCCGGTGGATGGCTACGGAGTTTCCTGGATTCCTTCGATGCGCCAAGTCGTTGATCTTGGTGATTTAGACCAATCGACCTGGGTCAATTTCACGGGGAACAGTGGTCACACCTACAACGCAAATTATGTCGATCAATTCGACGCCTGGGCCAGCGGTGGCCAGTACCCGTGGCCATTCAGTAGGCAAGCTGTGACGTCAGCAGGCACCGATACGCTGACCCTCTCCCCGAGCCGACCAAACTAGTTTGCCTGGCGCATCAACGGGTCTTGATCGGCGCTAGTCCAGCCTCGGTCAAAATTGCGTCCACTGGCTCGTCGTGGGGATCGGCAGGCAAGGGCAGTAGATCCACGCTGCGGCAAACTCCCACAATCAGCGGCCGTCCTTGGCGAGGGATCGCCGAGAGTAGGCGGTCGTACCAGCCGGCGCCGTAACCCAACCGGATCCCGTTGGCGGGGTCGAGGGCGAGTGCCGGTACAAGAATGATCGTGACACCGAGTTTGGTTACGACATCTGATCCGATGGCGGCCGAGGGGCCAGTGGGATCAGGTATGCCGGTCAAGTCCCCGACCAGTTGATCGGGTTGAGCAGCAACCCATTGCAGTTCAACTCCGGAAGTACGAGGCAGATATACCGGAGACCGTCGGATGATTCCTTGCAAGAGTGGACTGATGTCAGGCTCGCTGTTTGTTGGCTGGAATCCGGCAACACCACCTGAACAATAGTGGTGCAGTTCGGGCAGGAAAGATGTGAGCTCGTCCGATCGCTTAGCCCTGGCAACGGACGATTCCTGTCGGCGATCCTGACGTACCCTCCGCCGTAGTTCTACTTTGCTCACCACTCTCCTAGCATCCAGCATGAAGTGGAGCGGCACGCCTCCGACATCCCGCTCGGCGCTCGCGTAATGTCGGAGTCATGGACCAAGTTCGGAAAGCAGTTATCCCCGTGGCTGGTTTGGGGACTCGTTTCTTGCCCGCCACGAAGTCAGTGCCTAAGGAGATGCTCCCAGTCGTTGACCGACCGGCAATTGACTATGTCGTTCGAGAAGCTGCAGCCGCTGGATTGCGGGATGTCTTGTTCATCGCGGGGCGCGGTAAGACCGCTATCGAGGACTACTTCGATCGAAACGCTGAGCTCGAGCAGGTATTGCGAGATAAGGGAGACGAGGAGCGGCTGAGTTTGATCGATGACGTGACTCAGTTAGCTCAGATCCATTCGATCCGACAAGGAGCGGCCCTGGGTTTGGGCCATGCGGTCGGAATGGCTGAAGACCACGTCGGTAACGAACCCTTCGCGGTACTACTCGGGGATGATCTGATCGATCGGCACGACCCCGTGTTACAAAAAATGATTGAAATCCGAGCGAAGTTTGGCGGATCGGTCATTGGTCTCATGGAGGTTCCGCCGGAGACTATTTCGCTTTACGGTGCGGCCGCGATCCGAACCACGGACGAGAATGATGTCGTAGAGATCACTGATCTGATTGAGAAGCCTCCTGCCGATGAAGCCCCGAGCAACTTGGCCATCATTGGCCGGTACGTCTTGGACCCGGCGATCTTTTCGGTTTTGCACGATACGACTCCCGGTCGAGGTGGTGAGATTCAACTCACCGACGCACTGCGAACCCTGGTGTCAGCGCCGAAAACCAGCGGTGGGGGAGTGCACGGCGTAGTTTTCCGTGGGAATCGCTATGACACCGGCGACAAGCAGTCGTATCTGCGCGCCACAGTTGCGCTTGCGATGCAAGATCCTGAGCTCGGGCCGGATTTCAGTTCGTGGCTTTCTTCGATGATGAGTGAACGCCGGCCCGGAGACTAGGAAAAGCGATGAGCCTTGGTGAGCATCTCGCCCAGTTACTAGGGGGGCTCTCACCCTTGGAGCCGTTAGACGTTTCATTAGAGGGCGCCCGGGGGACGCCGCTGGCGAAGGACCTTGTGGCGACGCGGTCACACCCCAGCTTCGATTTATGCGAGATCTCCGGGTACGCGGTCCGTGCAGGTGAGGTTGCGTCTGGTTCACAACTTAAAGTCATTGATCGTGTCGCCCCAGGAGCAGCAACCTCGCAGCCGGTCTATACGGGTGTATGCGTAGCCGTTTTTGAGGGGGCGCGGTTGCCAGGTGGTGCCGACGCTGTCGTGCCCGCCAATCCGTTAGAGGGCCCCGGTGCGACGGTCACCATCGATCGGCCGGTCTCTCCTGGTCATGGCGTCACAGCTACCGGATCGCAAGCACAGGCAGGATCAGTGCTGTTGAGTGCGGGCCGCATCATCGACTCTCGCGCGATCGGTTTGCTGGCGGAGACAGGATTTCCTCGAGTTTCTGTGTTGCCCGCGCCGCGGGTAGTAATTGTCACTGTCGGGGAAGATTTGGTGTCTCTGCAGGCTGACGAAGTCAACGCCGGCATGAGATTCGATGCTGCTGGCGTATTGCTACAAGCAACAGCAGCCCAGTCTGGCGCAATGGCTTCTCGAGTCGGACCGATAACCGCATCGAGTCGGGAACTGCGCGAGACCTTGGAGGATCAACTCATCCGAGCCGATCTCCTTATCGTCAGTGGGGGCAGCGAGGCTTATGATCTAAGTGTGAGGAATTTTCTCACCAGTGCCGGTCGAGTCTCGTATGACGAAGGTTCCACCAGCCTGGGTTCTTTTGGTTACGGGGACCTAGGCGAAGACCAAATTCCTGTCGTGGCGTTGCCGGCCCATCCTATTCGCGCGGGAATGCTCTTCAACGTAATAGTCGTACCGATGTTGCGAATGATGGGTGGTCGAGGAGCCCAGAAGCCGTTGACCTTGACGCTTGGCGCTGATGTAGCGAGGCACCCGCAGTTCACCACGTTGCTCCTGGCCCAGTTGACGGCGGAGGGAGTTGCGAACCCGGTGTTGCGAACGACCCCGACTGCGCTCGATTACGCTGCGGCGGACGCGATCATCAGGATCCTCCCAGGCGATGGGGTGATGTCGACGGGAAGTCGCATCCCAGCAATGCGTATCAATGGGGGAACTGACGATGAAACATGAGTGGCCCATCGTCCTGAGTCACGGTGACGTTGTGCTGCGGCCGTTATCGCGTCGAGACGGGCGTCAGTGGCAGCAACTGCGAAGAGGAAACGTGGAATGGCTGCGGGAATGGGAGGCCACACTCCCCTTGCCGGACCCGACGATTCCTGCCGACTACCGAGCGATGATTCGTAGCCAGACGAAAGATGCTCGCGCTGGTCGCGCCATCGCATTGGGGATGGAGGTAAGGGGCGTTCTCGTTGGTCAAATTACATTGGGTGGCCTGAGTTGGGGGTCTCTCAGATCAGGCTACGTCGGCTACTGGATATCTCGACGCTCGGCTGGGCAGGGGGTGACCCCGTTGGCGGTCGCAATGCTGTGTGACTACGCCTTCGATCACATGCAGTTGCACCGAGTGGAGATTAATGTACGCCCTGAGAATCAATCTTCGTTGCGGGTCGTCGCGAAACTAGGCTTCAGATTTGAGGGTACGCGACGGGGGTATCTGCATATTAATGGCGATTGGCGGGATCACCTGTCTTACGCGATGCTAGTCGCGGAACGACCAAGTGGCGGCCTAGTTAGGCACCTCAAAGACATGTCCGTCTCCGATCGACGGGCTGAATGAACGACGACTTGCGCGCGACACGGGCGTCAATATGCCATAAATGACAGGTCTTCACCCCTAATCTATTCCTTGTGACCGGCCTCATTTATGTGATCCTCATCGCAGTGTGGGCTGTCGTTCTCGTACCTCGTTTTCTGCGTCACCATGACGAGAGCCGGCGTATGCGCGAATCAGAGCGACTGGAAGCGGCTCTGGCTCCGTCCGCGGTTGAGCATGAGGTGGTAGGCACATCCGACGATCGCGCTAGCAGTTGGTCGGAGTACTTGCTTTCGTTAACAAACATCAGCAACGCGAATTGGGTGGGGCAAATGCGTTCCCCTCGATCAGCCGCGGCTAAACGACGTCGTTCCATCACGCTTGGTCTCGGGGGATTCAGCCTGCTGTCGGTCACTGGAGCCGCACTGGGCATCCTACCGGGCTTTATCGCGGTCTTACCGGCCTTGCTTCTCATCGGGTACTTGGCGGCGATGTTTGCCCTCATGCGGCGGTCGGAGAGCGAATCCGGGGTCTCGGCTGCAACGCAGGCCTCGGCAGAGCGGCGAACTACACAGACGCGTCGCTCCTACGCCCAGGCCAGTGATGGCGTGAGGATAGTGGGTCAGCCCGCAGAGACAGGAGACGGTTGGTCTCCGCGAGAAACTACCCTCCCGACCTACGTCAGCAAGCCCAAGGCGTCCAAGGTGCCTCGCCGCATCGATTTAACGCGGGAAGGTTGGACTGGCGCCGGCATGGTTGAGGCTGCTCAGCAGCAACAAGGCAGTCCGGAGCTGGAAGACCAAATCGCTCGAGAACTGTCTGTCGTTTCGCCACCAGAAGATCAAGAAGTGGTGGAGTACGCTTACCCCGACGTCGAGGACGACGGCTACTACCGCCGGGCGGTTAACGAGTAGTTTCGGCCCAGGGGCCTCAGGTTGTTATCCTGACTGTCGCAAGGGGCTGTGGCGCAGTTGGTAGCGCGTCTCGTTCGCAATGAGAAGGTCAGGGGTTCGAATCCCCTCAGCTCCACTTCGGGCCTAGCCTCTCCTGGGCTTAGGCCACAGTTGTAGTGGGCGCGCCCACTACTGTAGGTCGTGGCAGATCGTTACTGTGGTGTAGTGGTGAACGTGCGACCCAGGCTTCTGATCACGGTTGCTTTCGTCATGGGAATCCTGCTCACCGGGTGTTCTGTTGGTCAAGATGGATCTGATCCTAATGAGAATGAGGTTGCGGATTGGGTGCCGTTCGATTACGCGATGACTGGCTTGGCGGCGCCGGAAGGTGCCTTACGCCGACCGGTCGTGGCGGTCAAGGTCGACAATACGTCGGCTGGTCAGCCGCAACAGGGGACGGCGCAAGCTGATCTCGTGGTCCAGGAACCGGTAGAAGGCGGGCTAACGCGGCTCCTCGCGTTCTTCGAGTCTCGTCGGCCCGATTCAGTCGGTCCAGTTCGCTCCATTCGCACGACCGACATCCCGTTGGTCGAACCGGTCCGAGCGACGGTCGTGGCATCAGGAGGCTCCGAGCCCGTTATTCAGGCCTTTGCATTGGCCGGTGTGCCTCTGCTGACTGATCCGAATGATTTGTTTGTCAGGAACCCGGAACGCTCGGCGCCGTACGACCTATATGCCGATCTCAGTCAGTCGATATCGGGTCCGATGCCCCGAAAGGACTATCTGCAGTTCGGACAGAATGATCTACCTGTGGGCAAGCAGGTTTCTGGAGTGACCGTAAGTTTCTCCACTGCTTCGCAGACGAAGTGGAACCTGACCGATTCTCAAGAGTGGCAGCAGGACAATCTTGCCCCCACGTTCAAGGCAGATACTTTGGCCATTCTGGGTGTGGGACTCAAGGAGGCCGGCTTACTGGATGCTGCCGGGACACCGGTTCCCGAAGTGGAAGTAGTCGGTCGGGGACGCGGCTTTTTGATTGTGGGAGACGAGTTGCACCGAATCCGGTGGCGGAAGGAGAGCCCAACGTCCACGTATCAGTTCTCAACTGATGGTGGTCTGGTCATCTCGGTGCCACCCGGGCGCACCTGGATCAGTTTGTTGCCCCGTGAGGGGGGAAAAGTGTCATTCAGCTGAATCGGATCGAGCAGCGAGGCTAGCCAGACGCTTATTGTAGGCGCGCAGTTCCGCATCGTTGTCTCTATCTGATTGCCGATCGAGTCTACGAGCCGTGCGCTCATCGCTTCGGGCCCATTGCACCGCCACAACGACGGTCACGATGAGGGCCGGGATTTCACCGAATGCCCACGCTATACCGCCACCATTCAAGGTGTCAGCTAATGCGTCTGTGAGCCAGGGCGGTTGAACTTGGGAGAACCACTCGGGTGCCAATGGCTGAGTCAGACTCATCAGCGCCACGGCAAAGAGGCCGTGTAAGGAGATGTACACCAAAAGCAGGATGAGTCGAGCCCACGGCGGAACTCGCCGAGGACCGGGATCCAAACCCAAGACGACCCAGTAAAAGAGGAAACCAGCCACGAGGAAGTGAACGTTCATCAGTACATGTCCAACATGAGAACTCATACCGAGGCCAAAGAGCGGGGTGAAGTAGAGCCCGTATAAGCCGACAGTGCCCAGGGCGAGTGCCACCAAAGGATGAGTGGCGAGTTTGGATAGTGGGGTATGTATCGCCCACAGCAGCCAGTCTCGCGGACCTCGATTGGAGGCTTTGCCGGTAGGTAAGGCGCGTAGTGCGAGGGTGGTCGGCATCCCTAAGGCAAGTAGCACCGGCACTAGCATGCCGATCGTCATGTGCTGAACCATGTGCCATTCGACCGAGACCTGGGCGTATCCGGCGATGCCGGAACTCGTCGCCCACAGCAACACCAAAACGCCGAGGGTCCAGGCTGCCGTTCGGCCCCATTGCCAGGGGACTCCATTTCGACGCAGTTTGAGGGCGCCCATCCAATACAAGACGAGTAGAGCCAGGCCGAGAAGCAAGAAGAAAATATCCGGGTACCATCCCAGTGTCACCGTCTGCAGGTCAGGAGGTGGCGGGAAAGGAAAGCCCAACAATTGTTCAGCGGTGGAACCCAAGGGGACATCGGCGCGAGGAAATGCAGTTTGCGTCAAACTGGCGGCGATACCGATGGTGGCAGCGAGAAGACAGATCTCAATGACTAGCCAGCGCAGCAGCGGGCCTCGTCTCGGGGTTGGCTCAGCTAACGCAAGTCGCCGGGCTCGATTGGCAAAGAGTAACAAGGCCGCGATGAGAGCGACTTTGATGACAATTAGTAGGCCATATCCAGTACCCAGAAGGTCTGATGGTTGCTCAAGACGGGTGTAGGTATTGGCAGCACCGGATACAAGTAGCGCAATAACGCACCACATTGCTAACGGTGAGAAGCGTTTCACCGCGTTTTCGGCACCCGGATCCATCCGCCAAATATGCCGGGATACCGCGACTAGGCTCCCTACCCAGAGTGCGGCCGCAATGCCGTGTATGGCGCCAGCCGTCAACGCTAACGAGTGGTCTCCGACGGTACTACTGTGACTCGCGATCGAAGGAACGGGCAATGCAATTGCCGCAATGGCCAGTAGAACGACGGTTGCGCCAGTCCGAACCGTAAATAAGCATCCCACCGCCACTACGAGGGCCAACAGTGCGCTGAAAGCGTAGGCCTTATGAATCGTGGGTTCGAAGGCGAAAGTAAAGAACAAATCTGGCTCGAGCGACGGCAGTAGTGATTCGCCAACGACCGTAGCGTTACCAAACACGATGGCCATTACGGCCGCTGCCGCCCATAGAGTCGAACTCCAGCCCGCGATCTTAATGTCACGTCTACCAGCATGAGTTACCGTCCGCTTATCAGCGGAGGGCAGTAGGAAGGCGGCACTTGTCAGGAAACCAATGGTGAGAGTTCCGCCAACCACCACGAGTAAC
Source organism: Micrococcales bacterium (assembly GCA_002699445.1). Lineage (GTDB taxonomy): Bacteria > Actinomycetota > Actinomycetes > S36-B12. Next base: position 19,495 of record PAAU01000026.1, read on the forward strand.
TTAGCCAGCGGGAGCCCCCAGCCAACAATCGGACCTGGATCGGGAATGCCCTGCTCAGGTGTCACGTAGCTAGAACCGCCGAGGAACATGCCAAATAGCAATCCAATGCCAGCGAGTGAGGCCAGAATGACCGCTAACGGGGCGAGTGGTCGTGTCCGAATAGCAGTATCAGTCATCAGAGAAACCTCGCCGACCGACTAATAGCCACCACAAGAGCGCAACAACGAGGGCTGCGATGCCGCCTACCCATAACCAAACGGGAACTGCGCCAGCATCAGTCTGATCGCTGGCGGTTGCTACCGCCGCCGATCCGCCCGTCGAAGCCTCGTTTTCGGTTTGATCTGGACTTTCAGATGGAGTGGGTCCTGATTCCGGGTCCACTGTAAAGCTGATGTCCCCCGTCATTATGTGACCGTCAGAACTGGCGACTCGGTAGGACAACTGAAAGTTGCCGTCATTCCATCCGGTGGGCCACTCGGCAGTAATGCGGTTTTGATTCACGCTGGCGACCAGTCGCGACGTGTCGGTTCCGCTGGAACTCTCAGCGACGACAGTATCGCTGCCCGCAATCAGAGCTCCGGAAAACTGCAAAGCTATCTCGGTGGGGGCTTTATTAAGAGTTTTGCCGTCTTTGGGTGAGCTGGAGATGAGTTGCACATGTGCAGCGGCTGGCTGGCTTAGGATCAGGGAACTTGAGCTGATCAAGAACGCAACGATACCGAGGATTACGGCCCGAATACCGATCCACCGGCGGTCACGCGAAACAAGAGACACTTTCTAGGGTAGTTCCAGTGGGAGCAATTCACACCCAGGAGGGCAACCACATTCGGTTTGACCAGCTCTCTTGGTCGATCTGTTCCCCGGACCAGATCGGGTAGAAGTACCAAGACACTCCAATGCAAATCAGCAGAAAGATGCCAACCGCGACTTGCCGGGCTCTACGATCTGTCCATCGTCCGGAGCGCGGATCAGGGTTGGCTATGGTTGCCAGCGACAGCGTTAATGCCGTGATCATGAATGGTGTGAATGCGATCGTGTAGAAACCGAAGATGGTGCGGTCGGGGTAGAAGAGCCAGGGAATCCACCCGGCAGCGACCCCGGTCAGGGCGGCGGCCGATCGCCAGTCTCGGCGCCCAATCCATCGCCAAATCTGATGCAGCAGTGCTAGTACTGCTGCCCACCAAATGATGGGGTTACCCAGCGCCGTTATCGCCTCAGAGCAGTCACCTGACTCGCAACTACCCGCATCTCCTTGGAACGTTTCGTAGTAGAAGGACGTGGGTCGTGCTTGGAACAGCCAACCAAAAGCGGAGGAGTCGTAGGCGTGCTCGGTCGTGAGATTTGTGTGAAATCCCAGAATCTGTACGTGGTAGTCCCACAGCGACAGCAGAGAATCGATCGGACCGCCGATCCCTGCCACGTCTCGCGCCCACGCATCTGAGCTGGCAAACCAGCCGTACCAAGTGGCCAGGTAGGTGATGAGAGCGACCGACAACATCGTGATCGCAGTAGGAATACCGTCGCCTAGCCAGGCGCGTAGCCATGGAGTGCCAGAGCGATGACGTTTACTCGCATCCCAGGCCACTGTTAGGAGACCAAAAGCGATGACGAACCAGAGACCGCTCCATTTGACGCTGCATGCTAAACCCAGCGAGACAGCCGCAGCCAACCGCCACGGTCGAAGCCAATGTCCGGACCAGCCGTTGTTTCGAGATCGATCTCGGTCAATCAAGAGAAGTGCGAAAGTGGCAAGCACAAAAAACATGAGTAGGCCATCAAGGATGGCGATACGGCTGGTGACAATCGCCATCCCATCGATGGCGAGCAGTAGGCCGGCGACCGTGCCCCAAATCTCTCCGCCGGTCATGCGTCGGACAGCTCGGGCGAGAATGAGAATGCTGAGAGTTCCCAGGATGGCCACCGCTATGCGCCAGCCGTAGGGGTTCATCCCAAAAACAGCTTCGCCCGCGGCGATGATCCATTTTCCGGCCGGTGGATGTACTACGAATGATGCATCGTTGGTGAAGATTTCAACGGTGCTCGGATCGGCCGCTTCCAGTATCTTCTCGTCGGCTCCATCCACTGCGGAACGCTCGTAGCCAAACTGCAACAGCGAATAAGCGTCCTTGGCGTAGTACGTCTCATCAAAGACAAAGGCCTTCGGGTGACCGAGGTCTTTGAGTCGTAACCATCCGCCCAAGGCTGTAACTGCAACCGGTCCCGCCCAGCCCAAGGCGCGGTCGCGGAGACTGGTCACAACAGCATGGTATGTGAGCCGCGAAGTTGATCGGTCATACCGCAGGCGCTCGACGAGTCGTTCGTGTCAGCATGGCGTTATGCCAGGCACACTCACGCTCGCTGCGACTCCACTCGGCAATCCTTCCGATGCCAGTGCTCGGTTGGTGTCTGCTCTGGAAAAGGCGGATTTGATTGCGGCAGAGGACACCCGACGAGTGCGACGACTGGCGGACGATCTGCAAGTGCAATTGCACGGTCAGATCGTTTCCCTTTTTGCTGGAAACGAGGCGGCTCGAACCGAGCAGTTGTTGCGGCGGCTGGATGCCAATGAAGACGTCCTACTCCTTACCGATGCTGGAATGCCGGTTGTCAGTGATCCCGGCTATCGGTTGGTCGCTGGGTGCGCTAGTGCGGACATCCCGGTGACGGTACTACCGGGTCCATCTGCGGTGCTTGCCGCACTGGCGGTTTCGGGTCTCCCGGCCGATCGATTCTGTTTCGAGGGTTTCTTACCGCGGAAGGGAGCGGAGCGCAAGGAGCGGCTGAGTCAGTTAGCAGGTGAGCGACGTACCGCCGTACTTTTTGAGTCTCCGAGACGCACGGAAGCATTACTCAAGGATCTGGTGGCGGCGTTGGGCGACGACCGGCAGGCCTGTGTCTGTCGAGAGTTGACCAAGACTCACGAAGAGGTGATCCGGGGTTCCCTGGGTGACTTGCTGTCGTGGAGCCAGTCGGGCGTCAGGGGTGAGATCACTGTTGTGCTGGCGGGTGCGGTGAAGACTCAAATCGTCGGAAATCCAGAGTCGTGGCGAGCCGAAGTGACTGGCCTCGTAACTGCAGGTATGTCCCGGCGCGATGCGGTCGATCAGGTAGCCGCTACCTCGGGGGCACCTCGGCGTGAGGTATACCGCGCAGTGCACGATTAGTCGACCGGCTGTGGCCTGCGGCAGCGCTACGAGTAGCGTCACCCCTACGATGGAACCCATGTCCAAGTCGTTCTACGTCACGACCCCGATTTATTACGTCAATGATGCTCCCCATATCGGCCACGCGTACACCACCGTGGCCGGCGACGTCATTGCTCGGTGGCATCGGCAGCGCGGTGAGTCAGTTCTCTTTCTCACCGGAACCGACGAACACGGCACCAAGGTGCAGCTGAAGGCAGAAGATAACGACGTCACTCCGACTCAATGGGTGGATCGACTGGTCTCGGATTTCTGGCGTCCGGTGCTGGACACGATCGATGCCAAGCCTGACGAGTTCATCCGAACGACTGAGGAACGGCATCGCCGGGGAGTTCAGTACTTCTGGGAGATCTTGAAAGACAAAGGGTTCGTTTATCCCGCTCAATATGAAGGCCCCTATTGCATCGGCTGTGAAGAGTTTAAGTTTCCTGCTGATCTTCTTCCGGGCAAGAAAGATGGCGAGCAGTTGTGTGCTATTCACCAGCGCCCAGTCGAGATGCTCGAAGAGGAAAATTGGTTCTTTAAGCTGTCCGAGTTCACCGATCCACTCTTGGACTACTACCAGCTAAATCCAGAGACCATCGGGCCGCGTAGTGCATATAACGAGGTCGTGGCCTTCATCAGAGGTGGTCTCGAAGACATCTCAATGTCTCGATCGAGTGTTCGTTGGGGGGTGCCGTTGCCTTGGGATGAAGATCAAGTCGTTTACGTCTGGTTCGACGCGCTCCTGAACTATCTGACGGCCATCGGATACGGCGACAGTGGAAAGTCTGAGTTATTCGAGACAACGTGGCCAGCGGACGTGCACCTAGTCGGCAAAGATATTCTTCGGTTCCACGCGGTGTACTGGCCGGCCATGCTTATGGCGGCAGAGCTGCCGCTTCCGAAACAGGTTTTCGCTCATGGTTGGCTGCTGGTGGGTGGCGAGAAGATGAGCAAGTCCAAACTGACCGGAATAGCACCCGAGCAGATCACCGATTTCTTCGGTTCAGACGCTTTCCGCTACTACTTCCTGCGTGCGATTAACTTCGGCTCCGATGGATCGTTCTCTTGGGAGGACATGCGAAGCCGCTATACCGCAGAGCTTGCCAATGGGCTAGGAAATCTGGCGTCTCGTTCAGCGGCGATGATCGGCAAGTACTTCGATGGCGAACTGCCGGCGCCCTCCGGGTATACCAACACCGACCTGTCGCTTCAGGACCATCTTGCCAACTGCACTGCAGACGCTGATGCCGCAATGTTGACACTGGACTTCAGTAAGGCTCTAGCCGAGATTCGGTCCTTTGTCGACGCGGTAAACGGTTACGTCACGGCAGAGCAGCCATGGGTGCTGGCCAAAGACCCGGAGCAACGCCCGAGATTGGCTACGGTCCTATATACGATCGCGGATTGTTTGCGAGCCATTGCCGTGCTCTACCACCCGGTGATGCCACAAGCGACAGAAATCTTGTGGGAGTCACTTGGAGGTCCCGAGGCCCTGGGTCCATTGGCGGATCAGGATGTGACGGACTTGGGCTGGGAAGTACTTCCCCCCGGAACCGCCATCACCAAAACCGAGCCATTATTCCCACGGCTGCCCGAAGAGAGCGACGGAGAAGGCACGGCATGACTCAATCCGATTTGCCGGTAACGGCACCGGAACCGCTCCCAGCCCCAGTCATCGACTCACACTGCCATCTGGATATCACCGAGGAATACAGCGGACTCACGCCACTAGATGCCATCACAGCCGCAAGTGCAGTGGGAGTTTCCGGCATCGTCCAGGTTGGTGTAGATCTGGATTCTTCTCAACGCGCCGCGGCCCTGGCGCAGCGGGAGTCGAGCGTGGTGGCGGCGGTGGCGGTACACCCAAACGAAGCACCTGGGGTTCGCCAGTCTGGCAAGCTCGCGGAGCAACTCGATCAACTCGCTGAGCTTGCCGTTCTCCCGGATGTCGTTGCGGTAGGCGAAACGGGTATGGATTTCTATCGGACTGGCGAGTCGGGTCGAGAAGATCAAGAAGTGTCGTTTCGTGAGCACATCGGTCTAGCTCGGGCTACGAACCGCACGTTAGTGATTCACGATCGCGACGCCCATGACGCAGTCTTGCGGGTACTTGCGACTGAAGAGCTGCCGGAACGCGTGGTCTTCCATTGTTTCAGTGGTGATGCGGAGATGGCTCGAATCTGTTGCGAAGCAGGGTGGTTCTTGTCATTCCCTGGCGTCATCACATTTCGAAATGCGCCCGCGCTGCGTGAAGCGCTAACGGTTGCGAACCCGGATCAACTGTTGGTCGAAACGGATGCACCGTTCCTCACTCCCGCACCTCAGCGGGGTCGGCCAAATGCGTCGTATCTGATGCCGCACACTGTGCGCGCAATGGCCGAAGAGATCGGGATGCCGTTGGATCAGCTCTGTCGAACTCTGCGGGACAACACGCTGCGGGCGTTTCGGATGCCGGCGGGTTTCACCGGATGACCTTGCTGGGCGCCGCTGAGGTGCGGCGGCTGGCAGCGGCCGGCGATATCCGTCCGAGCAAAGCGCGCGGCCAAAATTTTGTCGTCGACGGCAATACGATCCGTCGCATTGTGCGTTTGGCCGAGCTACCGAGAGGTGGCTCAGTACTGGAAGTTGGCCCCGGATTGGGGAGCCTAACCCTAGGACTATTAGAGGCTGGCCACGACGTGGTGGCGGTGGAAGTGGATTCTCGGCTAGCCGAGATGCTGCCCGGTACGGTAGCCCGATTCGATCCCGACCGAGCTGAGCAGCTGCGGGTCATCACCGCAGACGCGATGACCTTGGACTCCGCTGGCGGGAATCCCATCGCGTTGGTGGCGAACTTACCGTACAACGTGGCGGTGCCCGTCCTGTTGCATTGCCTGGCACAGTTTCCCTCTATTGAACGATGTTTGGTGATGGTCCAGTTGGAGGTAGCCGATCGGTTAGCGGCATCTCCTGGCTCGAAGGCCTACGGAGTGCCTAGCGTCAAATCAGCCTGGTACGGCCAGGTAGAAAGAGTAGGGACCGTTCCACCCGCAGTATTCTGGCCGGTTCCGCGAGTCGAGAGCGGGCTCATCCGGATCGACTCCACTCCGCCGCCAGCGACTAGAGCGCCACGAGTCGCCGTGTTTCGATTGGTAGATGTGTTGTTCTCGCAGCGACGCAAGATGGTTCGGGCCACCCTGGGCGGGGCATTCGGACGGGAACCAGCTGCCGAAGCCTTGGGTGAGGCTGACGTCGACCCCACTGCGCGGCCCGAAGATCTGGAACTCAAGGACTTCTGTCGGCTTGCCGAATCGATTTCTGATGCAACGGGATCTAGTCTCGAGTGAAATGCATGGTTCATTGAGAGTGCGGGTTCCCGCCAAGATCAATCTCAGTCTTGCCGTTGGGCCGCCTCGACCGGACGGATTCCATAATCTCGCAACGGTCTTTCAAGCCTTATCGCTATACGACACGGTGACGTTACGGGATCGCGCTGACGGAGCTGGCGTTCGTTTGACCATCTCGGGCAGTCAAGCTAACCAAGTGCCAGTCGACGAGAAGAATCTCGCCTGGCAGGCAGCAGAACTTGCCGCAGAGCAAACAACGAGCAAGCCCGACCTCGACATAGACATTGAGAAGGGAATTCCGGTTGCTGGAGGGATGGCCGGTGGCAGCGCTGATGCGGCTGCTGTCCTCTTGGGTTGTTCAGCACTATGGGATATCGATGAAGATCTAGCGCCACTGGCGGCTCAACTGGGGTCGGATGTTCCCTTTGCCTTGGTCGGCGGAACTGCTGTGGGCCAAGGGCGTGGGGAACAAGTCGCTTCAGCCATGACGCGTGGCAAATTCCACTGGGTGCTGGCGTTGTCGGACGGTGAACTTGCCACACCGAAGGTGTATGCCGAGATTGACCGGTTGCGAGGAGATCAGCCGGTACTTGAACCGGTGATAGCGGAGGATGTGGTGCGGGCGGTGCGGACGGGTGATGCAACCGCACTTGGTGCGGCTTTGACGAATGATCTTCAGCCCGCTGCCTTGTCACTGATGCCTGCACTAGCTGCTCTCTTGGAGTTAGGGCCCGAGCACGGTGCCTTGGGTTCCATCATTTCCGGCAGCGGTCCGACGTGCGCTTTCCTAGTTTCTGACGAAGAGGCGGCATTGGAGTTAACGGTTGCGCTAAGCGCGTCGGGATTGTGCCGGACCGTACGCCAAGCCTCGGCACCGGTCCCGGGTGCAACTGTCGTGAGTAGGGATACCCCCATCTAACGGCGCTAACGCGTGGTCAGGCGGGGCTCTGCGTTGAGGTGGCTTAGGCCGTTCCACGCGAGATTCACTAAGTTCGCTACAACGACATCTTTGCGTGGCTTACGGACATCGAGCCACCATTGACCAGTCAGAGCGACCATGCCGATCAGCATTTGTGAATACATTTGGGAAAGTTTTGGGCTGTATCCGCGCTTCTTAAACTGGGCAGCGAGGATGTGATCCGTTTCAGTTGCCACTTCCACGATGAGACTCGCGAAACTTCCCGATGACTGCGATACCGGTGAGTCTCTGACCAAAATACGAAAGCCGTCTGTCTCGTCTTCGATGTAGTCAAACAACGCTAACCCCGCCTGCTCTAAGAGTTGGCGGGGGTGATCTCCGGTCAAGGAGGAGACGATTCGTCCCAGGAGGTTGTTCATTTCCCGGTCTACGATCACCGCGTAGAGGCCCTCTTTCCCGCCGAAATGCTCGTATACCACGGGCTTTGACACCTTAGCGTCGTGAGCTATTTCCTCGACACTGACCGCTTCGTAACCCTTCTTGGCGAAGAGGTGTCGTCCAACCCCAATTAATTGTTCCCGACGTTGGCTACCACTCATTCGGACCCGAGGTTCCGGGTCCGAATGAGGTAGTGGCGTTCGGTCAGTCATCTGCGCAGCCTACTGAGGTTGGCTAGATTCCTGGGATTGCTTGGGTTCGGGGGCGTTCCGGGACTCCTTGGCGTCCTCTGCGTCGGCAGCCAAGAGAGCGCCGCTGATGCGCACCGGCTGATCAGGATCAACCAGCTTGCTTCTCACCCGATCCTCACTGGGCCAGCGAACCCGACTCACCCAACCGCGCCGTTCCATGAAGCGGATGGCGGCAGCGCTGGGATCAATTTGGCTCCACAGCACGCCATGACGAGCAGATGTGGGATCAGCGTGGTGGTAGTTGTGCCAGGACTCGCCTAAGGCGGGTATGGCTAACCACGCGACGTTGCCGGCGTGGTCTCGAGTCTTGAACGGACGCTTGCCGGTGATGTGGCAGATCGAGTTGATGCTCCAAGTGATTTGGTGCACAAGGGCCAATCTGACTACGCCAGCCCAGAACAGGGCCTGGAATGCGCCGGCCCACGACATGGTGATCAGGCCGCCCATGATCGCGGGTAGCAGCAAAGTGGCAGCGACTAGCAGCGGGAACAGGCGAGAAATCCGGTGGATCATTGGATCCTTCAGGAGGTCAGGCGCGTATTTCTGCACGTCGGTCAAATCATCTGCCAAGAGCCATCCCATGTGAGAGTGCCAAAAGCCTCTAGCGACGTCCCGAGTTGAGGTGCCATAGCGCCACGGCGAATGTGGATCGCCCTCTTGGTCGGAGTTTGAGTGATGTTTGCGATGGTCGGCGACCCAGTCTGCGACGCTACCTTGAACAGCCAGCGAACCAGCTATCGCGAGCGCGAAACGGGCCGGCTTATTAGCGCGAAAAGAGCCGTGTGTGAAGTACCGATGGAAGCCTATTGTGATGCCGCCAGCGGTCAGTACATAGAAGAACGCAGCGAGCCCCACGTCTAGCCAACTGATCCAACCGCTCAAGGCGATAGGTAGCCCGACGAGGAGTGCGAGCAGTGGACCAAGGATGAATAGGGCGACCACCCAACGTGGTCCGCGGGAATGCTCTGTGGCGGCTTCTTCGATGTCTGCCGGCGTTTGTGTTGATGAGAACATACTCAACCGTAACTTACGACACCGTAGGTTACAAGACCCTCTATAGTGGCTATGGCATTATGGTGCATCGCGGGACACCGCAATCCGCCGTGGGGTAATGGCAGCCCGACAGCCTTTGAAGCTGGAGGTCCAGGATCGAGACCTGGCGGCGGAGCACAAGCCCGGCTTATCCGGGCATACGTTAACGGGATACGCTGCCGTGTCAGATCCAGCATGCCTGAAAGGGATCAGATGTCGGCTCAACCGTCAGTAGTAGTGGTGCTTGCCGCGGGCGAAGGCACCCGAATGAAATCGACCACTCCAAAAGTGCTGCACGAGGTCTGTGGTCGCTCTTTGGTAGGTCACGTCGTCGTTAACGCTCGATCCGTGGGTGCCGAACGAATCGTGGTCGTCGTCGGCCACGGCCGTGAATCGGTAGAAGCGCACCTCGCAGAGCTGGACAGTGAACTGTTGACCGCAGTGCAATCGGAGCGGCGAGGTACCGGACATGCGGTACGGATGGCGCTGCAGGAGTTAGTGGAGCGTGGCATCACTCCTGCGGGTGGACCTGTGGTGGTAGTTGCAGGTGACGCCCCCTTACTGGGTGATGCAGCTCTAGAGCAACTACTTGCCCGGCATGCTGCCGCAGATGCCGCCGTCACTGTGCTCAGCGCCGTGCTAGCGGATGCAACCGGTTATGGCCGGTTAGTGCGCGCCGAAGATGATTCCGTATCCGCGATCGTTGAGCATCGAGATGCCAGCGAAGAGGTGCTGGCCATTAATGAGGTCAATAGCGGCACATACGCCTTCGACCCGCAGTTCCTGTTGGCCTCGATTGGTCGCCTCTCCACGGAAAACTCCCAAGGCGAGGAGTACCTCACCGATCTGGTGGAAATCGCACGGCAGGATGGATTGAGCGTTGCGGCTGTTGCGGCGCCGGATCCCGCCGACATCATGGGCGTCAACAACCGCGTGCAGCTAGCCGAAGTGGAAGCGGTGATGCAGGCGCGGATAAACAGATCCTGGATGCTGGCCGGTGTGACCATGCGCGATCCAGCGTCAACTTACATCGATGTCGACGTTGATTTGGCGGCAGACGTGGTGGTGGAGCCTGGCACCCACCTGAGAGGTGCCAGCACGGTTGCTTCCGGTGCGGTCATAGGTCCCGATAGCACTTTGATCGACACCGAAGTCGGATCGGGCTCCACTGTTGATCGCTCCCACTGTCTTTTAGCAATCGTAGGAGCTAACTGCGAAGTAGGTCCGTTCACTCGACTACGGCCCGGTGCGGAACTGGCTGCTGGCGCAAAAGCAGGATCATTTGTCGAGATCAAGAACAGCCACATCGGACCGGGTGCCAAAGTGCCTCATCTGTCTTACGTCGGAGACGCGGACGTGGGTGCCGGCACCAATATCGGGGCAGCAACCATCGTGGTCAACTATGACGGTGTAGCCAAACATCGCACCGTCGTGGGTGATGAAGTGCGTATCGGAAGTGACACTATGTTGGTGGCACCGGTCGAAGTCGGTGACGGTGCCTACACTGCCGCGGGATCGGTCATCACGGAAGATGTGCCAGCTGGCTCACTGGCAGTGGCACGAGGTAGGCAACGCAATGTGGAGGGGTGGGTCGAACGTAATCGACCTGGTTCAGCTGCAGCCCAAGCGGCCGCGGCTAAGGAAGAAGGCAGCAAATGAGTACCCAAAACGGCGGCATCACTCTCGCAGCACAAAAGCGGCTGCTAGTGAGTGCAGGGCGATCACATCCTGAACTCGCCGAAGAGGTCGCTGCTCAACTCGGCGCTGAGTTGAGTCCAATCACTGCCCGCGACTTTGCCAACGGCGAGATGTTTGTGCGTTTTGAGGAATCAGTGCGGGGCTGCGATGTCTTCATTCTGCAAACGCATACCGATCCGTTGAACAAATGGATCATGGAGCAGCTCATCATGGTGGACGCTGCGAAACGTGCTTCCGCCAAGCGCATCACTGTCGTCGCTCCTTTCCTGGGGTACGCCCGTCAGGACAAGAAGCACCGGGGTCGGGAGCCGATCACTGCTCGACTCATGATGGATCTGTTGCGAACCGCTGGTGCCGATCGAGTGATGACCGTGGATCTGCACACGAGTCAGATTCAGGGCTTTTTCGATGGGCCCGTGGATCACCTTTTCGCGTTGCCCATGTTGTCGGATTATGTGAAACAGCACTACGGGGATGAACCGATCACCGTCGTTTCGCCGGATGCTGGGCGAGTTCGAGTGGCAGAGCGCTGGACTGACGTCTTGGGATCGCCGTTGGCGATCATTCATAAGCGCCGGGACCCAGACGTCCCCAACGAGGTCAGAGTCTTTGAGGTCGTCGGCGATGTCAGAGACCGACTTTGCGTCGTGGTGGATGACATGATTGATACCGGCGGCACCATAGCCAAGGCCGCCGAAACGCTTTTCGAAAACGGAGCGCGAGACGTTGTCGTTACTGCCACTCACGGAATCTTGAGCGATCCTGCCGCGAAACGATTAGCAGCCTCAGGCATCGCAGAGGTGGTGGTTACGAACACCCTGCCGATCCCCGAGGAAAGGTATTTTGACCAACTCACCGTGCTGTCTATTGCCCCCGTTTTGGCGAAAGCCATCCGTGAGGTGTTCTCCGACGGCTCAGTGACTCAGATGTTTGAGATACCCAACGCCGACATCTAGCACCGGCCTATCCGGGGCCCCCGACTATTCAGTGTTGTGAACAGTCACGGGTGCGCCGGCAGGTAGGTGGATTTGGGAATCTCGGTCTGGGGTTCTATATTTGTCATGCCTCGGCGAGGGTGGCCTAACCACCGTTATCGACGCGGCGGGTTCGCACGGTCGAGGCGCGATTACCCGCTGCCGACCGAGGAGACCATAGATGTCCCAGGATGTTCGGATTAGCGCCGACGAGCGCGAAGATTTCGGCAAGGGCGCGGCCCGACGCTATCGGCGTGAAGGTTTGGTGCCCGCCGTTATGTACGGTTCCGGAAGCAAACTGCGACACATCACCCTGCCAGGACACGAGTTGGACCTCGCGCTGCGTATCCCTCGCGTGGTGCTGGAAGTCAGCATCAGCGGCAAAGAAGAAATCGTAGTTGCTCCCTCGGACGTGCAGCGTGACGTTATTAGGGACCACTTGCTCCACGTGGATCTCCTTCTTCTCAGTGACGCCGAGGTCGCGGAACGCCACGCCTTCGCCGACGCACTAGCCCGCGCCGAGGCTACTGCCGAGGAAGCCGGTCTTGATCCACTGCAGGCATCCAGCGTCATCGAAGAGGCTGCCGCCAATGGCGAAGATCTCGCCGATGTTGCCGATCGCATCGTCGAAATCCTCGAAGAGCGGGCGCGCGTCATGGCCGAAGCTGCCGCCGCGGCCGCTGCTGCCGAAGCCGCTGCTGCCGAAGCCGCTGCTGCCGCAGAGGCGCTGGAAGGCGATGAGGCTGCTGAGGGTGCCGATGCCGCTGAGGGCGACGAAGCCGACGAGGAGTGACCGATCAGTCGCCCTGGGCAATTGTTGGGCTAGGTAATCCGGGAGAACGGTATGCCCGTACCCGGCACAACATCGGGGCGATGGTCGTCGCCGAGTTGGCTAACCGGTTGAGCGAGCGCTTTCGCTCGCAACGACGAGCCCGCTGCGAAGTGGCAGAGACTCGGGTGGGTCAAGCCAAAGTGGTGTTAGCTATTCCCACGAGTTACATGAACGAGTCGGGCGGTCCGGTGTCGTCCCTACTGGACTATTTTTCGGTCCCCCCGGATCACCTAATTGTGGTGCATGACGAGATCGACCTACCTTTTTTGGGTCTGCGGCTGAAGTTGGGCGGCGGCGATAACGGTCACAATGGTTTGAAAAGTATTCGACGTTCCCTCGGCGACGGTGATTGGTATCGGATTCGAGTCGGTGTGGGTCGGGGTAGAGGCGATGCGGCAGGGCACGTGCTTTCCGGCTTCAGCGGGGCTGAACGGAAGGAAATCCCCAACTTTCTAGCTCACGCTGCCGACTCTGCGGAATGCCTGATATCAGACGGCCTAGCCACCGCTCAGAACCGCTACAACGAATGATCCCCGAGCCGGGCGGTAGGCTGCTCTGGTGACGACAGAAGTGACCCCAGATCCGGCCGAGTTCGATGCAGCGACGGAGATTGCGGCTGATGCTGGCGAGTTGCTGGCCGCCATCCGCTTGGAAGCCGGAGATATCCCTAGCGATGACAAGGTGGAGCTGAAAGCGCTCCGAGATCGGGCCGACGGCCGATCTCAGGAGCTCATTGCGTCACGGATGGTGCTCGGTCCGGGACAGGCAATGTTGAGCGAAGAAGCCGTCGACGATGAACGCCGACTGAGTGCTCGACAAGTGTGGATCATTGACCCGCTTGACGGTACCTGGGAGTACGGTCAGGGACGCCCCGATTGGGCCGTTCATATCGCGCTTTACGATACCGCTACCGGCGAAATGCCGATCGGAATCGTCGACTTGCCAGCACAGGGTCTCGTTCGAACCTCGACTGATGCTGACTCCGAGTTGCCGGCGATGCCCACGAACCGCCCAATCCGAGTAGTAGCCTCACGGACCCGCCCTCCCGCTGACCTTGATGCAATCGTCGGGCGTCTGGCCGATCGGTTGGAACGCGAGGTAGAAGTGGTCAATGTTGGCTCGGTGGGGGCCAAAGTCAACGAAATTCTTCTGGGAAGAGCTGAGGCCTATCTACATGACACTGGCTTTTATGAGTGGGATTTGGCCGCACCACTTGCCGTAGCCAAGCACTACGGCTTGGTGTGCGACCACTGGGACGGCTCTGAAGTGGTGTTCAACCAAATGCCGCCATTTGTGAAGAACGTTTTTGTTTCTCGCCCAGAGATCGCGGCGGAGTTGCGAGCCAGTCTTCACGGTTGAGCCCGGTCCCGCGCCGGCTTCCGGTGAGCATGGGAGAATCGTAGACACGCCATTAGGCGGTCACCGATGCCTAGTCTGAGTCTGGAGTTGACGATGCCCGACTTTTCCGGAGCATCCGAAATCGTCTTTTCGGATCATTCAGGGCTAATGTCGGTTGATCTCGAAGCCGGCCATGTCGTGGCCACGGAAGGGGCCGTTGGCGCATTACTGTCTTTGCGCAAACCGCCACTACTGGTTGTGACCGCGACGGGGCGAGAATCCGAGGACCTCGCTGACGAGTTGGCCTTCTGGGCTCCGCAGTGGCGAGTAGCGAAATTCCCGGCTTGGGAGACGTTGCCGCACGAAAGGATCTCACCATCTGCTGACATCGTTGGCCGGCGTTTGTCCGTGCTACGACGATTGCAGCAACCGGAGCCGGATATTCCAGGCGCTGGGCCGATTGATGTCGTAGTGGCATCAGTCCGAGCGTTAATGCAGCCAGTTGCAACGGAAACTCTGTCGTCCGAGCCATTGCGACTGGAGCCGAGTGGGGATGCCGATCCGACCGACCTAGCAGCCAAGTTGGTGGAATATGGCTACGAACGCTGTGACCTCGTGGAACGTCGGGGACAGTTCGCAGTCCGAGGTGGGATCATCGATATCTTTCCTCCCGTTGCTGAGCATCCACTCCGGATCGAGCTGTGGGGCGACACTATTGATGAGATGCGTTGGTTCGCCGTAGCCGATCAACGCTCGTTAGAAACCGTGACGACGCCGCTGCTGCTCCCACCTTCTCGAGAACTACTGATGACCCGCGAGCTGCGCGATCAGGCCCAGACTGCGGCAGCGGGTCATCCAGAGTCGAGGGAAGATCTGCTGCAAATCGGTGAGGGCCTCACCATCCCTGGGATGGAAGCCTTCGCGCCCATGTTGTCTGATCGGATGGTGAGTCTTGCCGACGTCCTACCCGCAGGGACCACCAGCATTATCGTCGAGCCACAGCGAATAGCGGGGCGTAGCGAAGACGCGCTGGGAACTGCGCAGGAGTTCGCTGCCGCCGCCTGGTCCACTGCCAGCGCCGGTGGTGAGGCGCCGGTCACCGCCCAAGATGGCGTGCTGCTGTCTTGGGATCGACTCCAAGAATTATTGCCCAATAGCCAAACGGTCACGGCATTGCGAGACGCTGCGGTGGCGGAGGGAGACACCGGGCTGCTCCCGGTAGGTCCTTTTCCCGGCTCAGCTGAAGCGCTACGCGAAGTGCAGCAACGTGCCTCCGCCGGTTGGCACATCATGATCGTGGCTGCGGGTACCGGCAGTGCGGATCGACTTGCTGAGGTTCTACGCGAAGCAGACGTCCCGACCACCAGAGAGCAACAAGCTTTTCAACCGGGCGTTGTTCAAGTGTTGGTCGGCCGACTACGTACTGGATTTCAGAGTCAGGATGCGAAACTGGCGGTCTACGCCGGGACCGATCTCACCCGTCGGCCGGCAGGTCGTTCAGTCAATCGCGGCAAGTTGCCCGCCCGACGACGGCATCAAGTAGATCCCTTGTCATTGCAGCCAGGTGACTTCATTGTGCATGAAAAGCATGGTGTGGGCCGCTACATCGAGATGATTCACCGAGATGTGCGCGGCGCAGACCGGGAATTCCTGGTCGTCGAATATGCACCAGGGAAGCGAGGGTTCCCCCCGGATCGACTCTTCATTCCTACCGATCAACTTCAGTCCGTCACTCGCTATGTGGGGGGCGAGGAACCGCGAGTGAACAAACTCGGAGGTTCAGATTGGGAGAAAGCGAAAGGTCGGGCCCGAAAAGCTGTTAAGGACATCGCTGCCGAATTAGTTCGCCTTTATGCCGCTCGTCAAGCAGCTCCGGGGCATGCGTTCGGACCGGACACTCCTTGGCAACGTGAACTGGAAGACGCCTTCGAACACATCGAGACGGCAGACCAGATGTCCAGCATTGACGAAGTGAAGTCCGACATGGAAAAGCCGGTGCCGATGGATCGCCTAGTGTGCGGCGACGTGGGCTACGGCAAGACCGAAATTGCTGTTCGCGCAGCATTTAAGGCCATCCAGGACGGAAAACAGGTCGCCGTCCTTGTCCCCACCACTCTCTTGGTTCAGCAACATCTGCAGACCTTTGGAGAGCGATTCAGTGGGTTCCCGATTCGGGTTGCGGCCCTCAGTCGATTTCAAAGTGCCAAAGAGTCCAAGCGAGTGATCGAAGAGCTTGCCGAAGGCAAGATCGACATTGTGATTGGGACTCACCGGCTGCTTACGCCGCAAATCCAGTACCGCGATCTAGGACTGGTCATCGTGGATGAGGAACAACGTTTCGGTGTGGAACACAAGGAGCATTTGAAGGCACTTCGAGCGGATGTCGATATGTTGGCAATGTCTGCGACGCCGATCCCGCGCACACTGGAAATGGCCATCACCGGAATCCGTGAGATGTCCACGATCGCAACACCTCCGGAGGAGCGGCTGCCAGTACTGACCTACGTCGGTAGTTATGACGAACGGCAAGTCACCGCAGCGATTCACCGAGAGTTACTCCGTGAGGGTCAAGTTTTCTTCGTTCATAATCGGGTCGATTCTATTGACCGCACTGCCAGTCGGCTGGCTGAGTTAGTTCCGGAAGCGAATATTGCCGTAGCCCACGGGCGTATGCCCGAAAATCAACTAGAGCAGGTCGTACTCGATTTCTGGGAGGGTCGTATCGATGTATTGGTATGCACCACCATCGTGGAGTCCGGAATCGATATTGCGAATGCCAACACTCTCATCGTAGATCGTGCCGAAAACATGGGCCTGAGCCAACTACATCAGTTGCGAGGGCGGGTGGGACGCTCCCGCAGTCGTGCCTACGCCTACTTCCTGCACTCGCCCGATCAAACATTGAGCGAAACGGCACACGAGCGACTTTCCACCATCGCCCAGAACACCGATCTTGGCTCTGGAATGCAGGTGGCGCTGAAGGATCTAGAGATTAGAGGCGCAGGTAACCTGCTCGGTGGCGAGCAAAGTGGTCATATCGCTGATGTGGGCTTTGATCTATATGTGCGGTTGGTTGGGGAAGCGCTCAGTGATTTCAAAGGTGAGCCGAAACCGGTCGACACCGAGGTGCGTATCGATTTGCCGGTGGATGCACACATCCCGCAGGAGTACGTCCCTGAGGAGCGCTTGCGACTGGAGGCCTACCGCCGCCTGGCCGCTGCAGTGTCCGAGCAGGATATCGACGAGATGGTAGCCGAACTTACTGACCGCTACGGGCAGCCGCCAGAGCAAGTGACTGCCATGATTGACGTCTCCCGACTGCGGATCTTGGCTCGACGGGCAGGTCTGGATGAAATTCTGCTGACCGGGACTCGGGTGAAGTTTCATCCAGTGGAACTGCCGGAATCTCGACGAGTGCGACTCACCCGGTTATACCCTGGTGGCTTGGTGAAACCCGCGACACGACAGATGCTGGTACCGCCACCGAAGAATGGTCGTGACATCGCCAGCGGCACTATTGTGCTGGACTGGGCCACGCGAGTGGTCAAAAGTGTCATTCTGAATGAACCTGTTGGAGAAGAATGAGGAAGAGCATGAGACTCCTGGCAAGTTGGCGACGCGTACTCGCCGCCACAGTGCTGAGCATGGCTGGTGCTTTGGTGGCCGCCGGATGCGGTACGGCAGAAGCTGGAAATGCTGCCGTCGTGGGATCGGAGGCGCTGTCCGAATCTCAAGTTGTGGCTTACGTGCAGGAGATCAACGAGATAACCGGGGCGCCCCAGGATGAACCGAATGCGCAGCAGGTACTCATCGTGGTCAATCGGAACGTTCAACATGATTTGGTGTCGCAGGCGGCCGTAGATGCGGGAGTTGTCATCCCGACGGCGGAAGTTGATGCTGCCTATCAGCAAGTGTTGGAAGCTAATGGTGGCGAGGAGCAGCTGAACTTGGCCGCAGCTCAGCAAGGGATTGCCCCCAGCATGATCAAGCGAGATCTCGAGACCCAACTGGTGGCCCTGGAGCTAGGGCAACGGATCAGTGGCGAGTTGTCACCGGAAGAACAGCAGCAGGTTCTCATCCGAGCACTCGGAGAATTCTCGGAAGAGATTGGTGTGGAGGTAGCGCCGAAATATGGGCAGTGGAGCCCGGTCGAGTTGAGCATCGCGCCCCCCGAAAATCCGGTGAGTAAGCGCGTCGAACCGTTGGTGCCCGACGGAGCTTTGCAAATCCCGGCGCAGTGACTCCACAATCCGTGCCCAGCCAGTCACAGCTATTGCGACTGGTTGAGGTGATGGACAAATTGCGATCGCCCGGTGGTTGCCCCTGGGATGCAGAGCAAACTCACGAATCCCTAGTGGAGTACCTCCTCGAAGAGTGCTACGAGGCCATCGAAGCCATCGAGGTCGGAGACGACGAGGATTTGAAGGAAGAATTGGGCGACTTACTCCTCCAAGTGGTTTTTCACGCTCGGATCAGTGAGGAGTCACCCGCTGGTTGGGGCATCGAAGAAGTAGCCGCCGGGATTGCCGACAAGCTCATTCGGCGTCACCCGCATGTCTTTGGTGATGCTACTGCTGCAGACGCGGCCGAGGTGGCGGAGAACTGGACCAAACTTAAAGCCGCAGAGAAATCTCGGACCTCGGCCCTCGATGGTGTTCCCACGGCTCTGCCGGCGCTAACTCTGGTTCAGAAGTCCTGGCGCCGAGCGAAAGAAAGTGGAGTCGAACTGGCCGCATTAGAACCGACTGTCACGCCTGCTGATCCCGATGAGATGGGGGAGCAACTTCTAGCGCTCGCGGTGTACGCAGAGCGCAATGGTTGGGATGCTGAGGGTCTGCTTCGAGGCGCAGGTCGCGAACTACACGACGAAATCCGAAGGGTCGAGGCGCAGCCGATCAACCCCGGGGACTAAAGTCGAAGACGTGTTCGGCAAAGGCATTCACTCTCCGGAGGACCGCAGGTTCGCCGGGCTCGCTGCTGCGGTGGTGGATGATCTGCTTGCCCGTGACCCGGCGCGTGCCACACGAGTTGGTGACCACCGGTTCGACGACAGACTGCCGGATCCGAGCGGTGATGGCACTGACGAATACGCCCGGGTACTGCAACGTCACGCAACCTTCCTCGGCTCCGTCGATGCGCGCGCGCTGAGTCGGGTGGCAGCGGCAGATTTAGCCGTCCTGCGTTCGGGAGTCGCGGCACGACTGTTTGACATGACCAAGATCCGACCGCACCTCTGGAATCCATTGGTATGGAACCCCAGCGAAGCGCTATACACCTTGATTTCGCGAGAGTTCGCTCCTGCGCCAGAGCGCGCTCAATCGCTGATCAGCCGGCTCAATGGTGTTCCCGAGTTACTCGAAAATTCACGACACACGCTAGGTGAGATGCCAGCCGTACACGTAGACACCGCTATCGCTCGCTTTGGTGCCATCGCTCCCATGCTGGCGGAGATGCCGGCAGACGTGGCTGAAGTTCCGGGGGTGGCAGCTGCCGTGGCCGACGCGATCACTGCCATCGACGATCAGATCGACTGGTTGCGCTCTCAACTCTCAACGGCCCGACTCACTCCGGCGTTGGGTCCAGAACTGTACGCCGGAGTGCTGCAGTATCACCTCGACTCCGCGCCCGACCCAGACCTCTTGCTCGCTGATGCCGAGGACTCACTGGAAGAGGTACTCGATGGGTTGGCGAGTGCCTCCGCCAAGTACTTACGCGGGAGCATGGCTGATCGTTCGGTCATCCCCAAGGCGTTGAACCGGCTAGATCGAGACGACGCGATTGGCGGCGACATCTTGGAGCTGTCTGAAAAAGCGCTGGAAGCAGCGAGTGAGTTCGTTGCCGAGCGAGATCTGGTCACCATCCCCGATATTGATATCCGTATCGAGTTCATGCCGGCGGTGCGGCGGGGAGTGTTCCCCATTCACTGCAATGCTCCCGGGCCCATGGAACAGGTACCGCTGCCGACCATTCTCGGGGTCGCGCCCCGTCCTGGCGACAGTGCCACAGTCGGCTACGCCTGGCACCACCGGGAGTACAGCCGACAACTCGTGCACAACTTGATGGCCCACGTGGGAGTGCCCGGACATGCGCTGCAACAGGCTCGAGCACGCGAAGCGACTGCGCCGTCGGTGGCTAGGGCCGCCTTGCCTAGTGGTCTTTTCGTGGAGGGCTGGGCCGTGTATGCGGAAGAACTCATGGCTCAAAGTGGCTTCACCGTCCCCGGTGAGGAGCAATCGGCCTTGCAGATTCAGCAGCTGCGAATGAGGTTGCGAAGCATCATCAGCACTATTTTGGATGTCCGAGTCCACACACGTGGCATGACGGAAGCAGAGGGTCGGCGGTTACTAGCGACGCGTGGCTTCTTATCGGATGTGGAGATTCCCGGCACCTGGCGTCGTGCGCAAACTACCTACGGCCGACTGTCGGCCTATTTTCTCGGTCATCGTCAGGTGACGGACATAGTTGAAGCCGTCGCGCAGAAGCAACGGATGTGGAGTATTCGGCAGGTGCATGATGCGGTGCTGGCTCATGGTTCGGTTCCGCCGCGGGTGCTCCCCTCATTGGTCGGGTTGGAGTAGTCGCTAGGGTGGTGCGAGTCGCGCCGACTAGGTGAGCCGGAAAAGGGAGTCACTATGGCAAGCATCGAAGTTATCGTCGCTCGGGAAATTCTTGATTCTCGTGGCAACCCCACCGTTGAGGTTGAAGTGGGCTTGGACGACGGATCGATTGGTCGAGCAGCGGTGCCCTCGGGTGCCTCGACCGGAGCCTTTGAAGCCGCCGAACGTCGAGACGATGATCCGAACCGCTATGGCGGTAAAGGAGTAGTTCAA
>PAAU01000027.1 GCA_002699445.1 Micrococcales bacterium
CCGCTTGACCCACCGGTTTTTGTCGCCTTTGCGCAACACCGGACGTTCCCGTGCCTCTGACCACGAGATAAGTCGTGGTTCATTAGAACTATTGCTAGCCGTGGCGGGTGATATCGGCAAGAGACTGCCCAGGAGGGCCAGGGAAACCGCCCCCAAGCCAATAGCAGTGCCTTTCACCGATTCACCTCCCGACCGGTTATTGACGTTAGCGATGCTGAGCGGGAAGTGCGAGCCTCAGACGCGGTTTGTGCGATCATTTCTTTAGCCCATTTGGGGTAAAGACGAGCCCGGCGGGCATACTTGGGTGGGGCCTGTGACCTATCCCACGCATCGGATGGCCTGGGAATGTGACCATTTGGCCCACCAGAGGGAACAATGGGCCCAGACCAGGGGGTTCGAGGGGAAGGCATGCAACACGAGTACGCCGACTGGCAAGACCTGCCGGTACAGAAGGTGCGGATACACGGATACGAACGTGCGTTCGTGATGACCGGTTCCGGTCCAGCGTTGCTACTGATACATGGCATCGGCATGAATCACCGGACCTGGTTGCCTGTCATCGGGCAGTTATCCAAGAACTTCACTGTGATAGCACCGGACCTGCTTGGTCATGGCGAATCCGATAAGCCACGTGCGGACTACAGCATCGCTGGTTACGCAAATGCCATGCGAGATTTGCTGTTGTTTCTCGACATTCCGAGCGTGACTGTGGTGGGTCATAGCCTGGGCGGTGGCGTAGCGATGCAGTTCACGTATCAATTCCCCCAGATGGTGGAGCGGTTGGTGCTGGTCTCGACCGGAGGGTTGGGACGTAGCGTGAATCCGTTGATTCGCGCAATGACAATTCCCGGCTCGGGCCCGATACTTGCGCTCTGCTCGCTGCAACGGATTCGGCGGATTGTCATTCCCGGTCTGGAGCGCCTAGCCGCCACCGGCATACCCGGTTCACATGACATCCACGACATGATCGAAGTTTATGAAGATATGGCCGATGCTCATTCCCGTGCAGCGTTTCGGCAGGTCTTGCGAGCCGGAGCGGATTGGCGAGGCCAGTTCGTCACGATGATCGATCGGGCCTACTTGGCGCGGTACATCCCCACTATGGTCGTGTGGGGTGGACGGGACCTCGTGATCCCGGTCAAGCATGCCTATGCAGCGAAAGAACTGTTGCCCCAGGCGCGCTTGGAGGTGTTCACTAATGCTGGGCACGTCCCGCACGAGGATTATCCGGATCGATTTGCGGCGGCTCTCACCGAGTTCATTATGGATTCCCCAGAAGCCCAATACGATCACACTGCCTTCCAGCAGGTGCTTCGGGCAGGGGATCGGCCTCGGCGTAAGCGAGTGCCGAGACCGCGTGAGGCTAAGCAGGCCACCGAAGAGAGAACGACGACGAACTGAATCGTTAAGTCGGCTCAGAACTTTCGTTCCTGGGTGCGCGGTGGCACGGGGCGAGTCATCTCTGACCACTTAGTGCCAGTCCAAAACCACTGGGTCGCGTCTTCTTCGGGCGAGTCATACCATCCAGGTGGCGCCACATCGCCCATCGCATTTGCTATCCGCCGCCACTGAACGAAGGCGGCTAGGCCACCGAACAGAACCATGCCAAAGAAAAATGCGAAGACCACGTCAAGACCGCCCACGACGATGCTTGATCCTGCGAGGCTGCCGGCCAATACCGACGTGAACGCCATTCCGAGCCCAATGGGGAGACCCCAAGCCAGACCTACCTGCAATGGTGACATTCTGCTCTTCATAGGTGCACCTGATCCTTCTTGACTCAGCCAACTGCTTTTGTGTTCGGGGTCTGGCTACTTGCCATTCCCAGGTGTGCCCATGCATTCTGCGTCACCCGAAACACTTCCAGTGTGTATTGTGCAACGTCGATAACAGCCTGATTTACCAAATACGGGTGTGTCATCAAATCGTGACCATGAGGCGGATCACAACATCTACGCTGGCGCTACCCCGAGCCCCCGCACGGCTAGCTGGGTCAGGTAGGTGGCCACTAGTTCGATTTGGGCACCTATTCGGGCAGCAAGAGCGCTGTCGCCACGCTGTTGAGCGCCGACTCGTGCATCGGTCAAGGCGCTCAGCAGTCTTGTGAGCGTGGAGCGCTCATCGCTACCAGCGCCGGGTTGGCCGAGTTGACCGGCCACGATGGCCCGGGCGAAAAGATCGCGACAGGTGTCCAACAGGTCGCGTTGGTCGGTGGTGATGGTCGAGACGCTGCGACTGGTTGCGCGCGAGCGGCGGCGCCCTACTGGTTGTCGCAGGGCCGCCTTGTTGTGGGCGTTCCGAGCCATTTCGATCCAGTCGGGCGGGATGCCCAGGTCAGTTGCGGCACCGCGTCTCGCTTCATCCAGTACCTCACTCGGAATGACAATTCCGAGTCCCTGTACCGGATTTGTACTTGCCAGACGCACCAAGACTGCAGGCAGATCTCGCTCTGCCATACGTTCACGGAGATCGCCAGCGGGATTCTTCACCACAGGTGGCGGATTGGTGACCGAAGTCCCGCCGGGTAGCGCGACTTGCTGAGCCGCGGCAAGTCGTTGCAGATCCTCAGAGGTAGTGCCGGGGGACTCTGCAACGGCGTAGGTGAGACGCTGTGCCATGAGGCTGTCGGCAAGGTGCAGTGAGTCGGAGAGTGGCAGTGGGTCGGTGATGTCCGGTTCCTGGTGCCAGGGCGCTACTTCAGTGGGTTCATGTAACTGTCCGGCGAGTATTGACGCTACGCCAGGTTCGGCTACGCACGTTGATAAGTTGTGGTCGCCCAGTGATCCGGCAACGGCGACATCGATCGCTTGCGGAAACCGCATCCCGATGGGGTGGCCACGGGTGACGGCGTCACTAGGATTGAAGACATTGATCCAACCACCTACCCGGTGATAGGGGAAGTTCAGCGGCGCGGCCAGCACACTGGGTGGTAGTCGCCTCCGAGCCAAACTCGAAGCTGCGGTTATCAGTATCGGAATCTCCACGTCGCCGGGAAGATGATGAAGCAGATCCAACGCAATGAGCGCGCCAAGGCTATGTCCGACAATCACGATTCGTCCCGAGGTCGGCATGACCTCGAGAACGCGTTCTCGGATCGAGCGACGCAGCTGATCGTCTCGAACGTAACGACCCACTTCGTCGTAGATCACGCCGAGGACAAACTTCTCGCCAATGGCGTCTAGGACTCCTGGCACTCGACCGAAGCCACGGCGACGATAGGGCCACAACGACTCTGCACCAGACTGCAGCAACTGACTATGTAAATCGGATTGTCGGGCGCGGTACTGACGCCGAGCCAGCAAATGAAAGTGTGGTCGCACGAATGAAGTTCGGTGAGGTGCCTCCGCACGCGTACGACCGTCCAGTAGATCTGAGTAGTCGGGAGCATAGATGTCGACTGATCCGAGGTCAGATCCGGAAGTCTGCTGAAGAACTGGCCACCAATCCCGTCGGGTGCCGTCGTCACCGACTCCATGTAAATAGAGAAGCCTCACGTCACATTCCGCATCTCGCGAGTTGACGCACATGGTGGCTGCGATGCCAGATCGAGTTACCGATAGCGCCAATACCCACCCCTCGATTGTGTCACATCAATTGTTGACGCCCCACGACGCGAAGGTGCCTCTCCTCGATGTACTCGACTTTGTGACATCAACTCTGCCTCGCTTCCCAAACCCGGAACCGCGCTGGGCTACGGTGGGAGGGTCTGACGCGGACGACGACCTGGATGGAGGCTGCCGTGCCGGTATTGGACTCGACAATTGATGCCAATAGTGATGCTGCGCGAGCGAATCTGAAACATCATGCGGCTCTCGCTGAGGATCTGAAAAAGCGGCTAGCGGCGGCGGCTCTCGGTGGTTCCGAGAAGGCTCGCAGCAAGCACAAAAGCCGGGGAAAGCTACTGCCCCGTGAACGAGTCGATCACTTGTTGGATCCTGGATCGCCGTTTCTGGAGCTGTCGCCGCTGGCGGCAGACGGAATGTATGACGGCGCTGCGCCAGCGGCGGGAATCATCACCGGTGTTGGTCGCATTTCGGGCCGGCTCTGCATGGTGATCGCGAACGACGCGACCGTCAAAGGTGGCACCTACTATCCGATGACAGTCAAGAAACATTTGCGAGCACAAGAAGTCGCGGC
Organism: Micrococcales bacterium; assembly: GCA_002699445.1. Lineage (GTDB taxonomy): Bacteria > Actinomycetota > Actinomycetes > S36-B12. The sequence goes on from PAAU01000027.1 coordinate 4,138, forward strand.
ACAGAACCGGTTGCCGGCTATCGCCTTGGTGGACTCTGGTGGCGCTTTTCTACCTATGCAGGATGAGGTTTTTCCGGATCGGGAACACTTTGGGCGCATCTTCTACAATCAGGCCCGGCTCTCGGCAATGGAAGTACCCCAGATCGCTGCTGTAATGGGATCCTGTACTGCCGGAGGTGCTTATGTTCCGGCCATGAGCGACGAAGCGGTCATTGTGCGGAATCAGGGCACTATTTTTCTGGGCGGTCCGCCGCTCGTCCGAGCTGCCACTGGAGAGATCGTGACAGCGGAAGAACTCGGCGGTGGTGAGGTGCATTCTCGAATTTCTGGGGTGACGGATCATCTCGCGGAAACTGATCAACATGCATTGCAAATCGTTCGCGAAATCGTTGAAACCTTTCCGACTCCGGCGACACCGCCCTGGTCCGTTGCGGAAGTTGAAGAACCTGATTACCCGGCAGAATCGTTGTACTCCGTAGTCCCCAGCGATAACCGCACCCCCTACGACGTCCGTGAGGTCATTGCTCGCGTCGTGGACGGTAGTGAGTTCACCGAATTCAAAGCGGAATTTGGCACAACTCTGGTCACGGGATTTGCGCGGATTCACGGCCATCCTGTGGGAATTATTGCCAACAATGGAGTGTTGTTTTCCGAGTCGGCACAAAAAGGTGCTCATTTCATCGAACTATGTGATCAACGAAAAATCCCACTCGTTTTTCTGCAGAACATCAGTGGTTTCATGGTCGGGCGAGACTACGAAGCGGGTGGAATTGCTAAACATGGCGCCAAGATGGTGACCGCGGTTGCATGTGCCCGAGTTCCCAAACTTACTGTCGTAATTGGGGGGTCCTACGGGGCTGGAAACTATTCCATGTGTGGCCGGGCATATTCACCACGGTTCCTGTGGATGTGGCCCAACGCACGCATCTCGGTGATGGGAGGCGAACAAGCCGCCTCAGTGTTGGCCACTGTTCGTCGACAGCAGTACGAGGCTGCTGGCGAAGAGTGGGACACCGCTGATGAGGAGGCCTTCAAAGGTCCAGTGCAGGCAGCTTACGAGGAGAAGGGCAACCCTTATTACGCGACGGCCCGTTTGTGGGACGACGGGATTATCGATCCAGCTGACACTCGAAGAGTTCTTGGGTTGGCCTTGGCGGCTTGCGGTCAAAGTCCACTCGAACCCATCTCACGCGGTATTTTCCGGATGTGATTTCTGTGTCCAACACTGATCTCTTCGCCACCGTCCTCGTTGCGAACCGAGGCGAAATCGCCGTTCGTGTCCTTCGTAGTTTGCGAAATTTGGGAATTCGTTCGGTCGCTGTCTACAGCGATGCCGACGTAGATGCAGCACATGTCCGTGCCGCCGATGAAGCAGTTCGCATCGGTCCTGCTCCTGCAGCTGACTCCTACCGAAACATCCCAGCGATCCTGAATGCGGCGCGGGAAACTGGTGCTCAAGCGATCCATCCTGGATACGGATTCTTATCGGAAAATGAAGAATTTGTTGCTGCTTGCGAGCAAGCAGGCATCGTATTTATCGGCCCCACTGCCACTGCGGTAGCCGCTATGGGGGACAAGATTGCGGCCAAAGAAAGAGTGGCGGCCGCCGGAGTTCCCGTGGTTCCTGGGCGGCACGAACCCGACATGACCGACGAGCAAATTAGAGACGCGATTCCAGACATTGGGCTGCCTGTGATGCTGAAGCCGTCTGCCGGTGGCGGCGGTAAAGGTATGCGCATAGTCCGAGATCTTGTCGATCTGGACGAAGCGTTAGGGTCGTCGCGGCGCGAGGCACAAGCCGCTTTCGGCGATGACACTTTGCTTGTTGAACGCCTGATCGAGAAGCCTCGTCACATCGAAGTTCAGATCCTGGCAGACAACTATGGACTCACCAGGCACCTGGGGGAGCGAGAGTGCAGTCTCCAGCGACGCCACCAAAAGGTCGTCGAAGAAGCGCCGTCACCGTTCGTAGATGCAGCGCTGCGAGATCGCCTCGGTCAGGCAGCGATCGAAACCGCCAACTCCTGCGACTACCGCGGTGCGGGAACGGTTGAGTTCATCGTCGACGCGAACCAGCCCGATCACTTTTACTTCTTAGAGATGAACACTCGGCTGCAGGTCGAGCATCCAGTAACCGAAGCAGTAACCGGATGGGATCTGGTCGAGTGGCAAGTGAGAATCGCGGCCGGTCAACCGTTGCCCGCGGGAACGCCCGGCGTCCCACTACATGGTCATGCGGTGGAGGCACGCGTCTATGCCGAGGACCCAGGTCAGGGATTTCTACCCAGCAGTGGCGAACTGCTGCTCGTGGCCGAGTCGGATCTGGTCAGAGTGGATTCGGGCGTGACGCGGGGCCAGCACGTCAGCACCTACTACGACCCGATGATCTCGAAAGTGATTGCGGTAGGAGACGATCGCAGTGGTGCTTTGGCCAAGTTGGACCTTGCTCTCGCAGAAACGGCCTACCTCGGTGTAGCGACAAATATTGCGTATCTTCGACGCTTGATCGCGTTGCCGGAAGTGCGTGCGGGAGATCTACACACTGGCATCATCGCCGAACATCCCGAAGTGGCTGAATCGGATCTACCTGACGATCACGATCTGGCTGCTGGGGCGTTGCTGCGCATGACAGAGCTCATGCCAGCCGTGCCGGGGGACCCATGGCAACTTCCGGATGGTTGGCGGGTAGCCGGTCGAGCTCCGTTGGCACTGCGAGTGCGGTCAAGTGACGGTTCAGTCATCGACGTAGAAATCCGAGGCGTACCAACTGCGGCTGAGATGTCGATAGCTGCCGGGCCGGCAGTGGCGGTATTCGCCAGCGGGTCAGTGGACCGCTTTGAAGTGGGGATGGCAGGAGAACGGCGAACGTATGCGATGGCTCGTGAGCCAAGTGGTGACGCGGTTTGGCTGGCAAATGATGGACGGGCCTTGCGCTTAGTTGAAATGGACCGACTGCAAGCCGACGTGCAGCTAGGAGGTGGAGCAGGTGCAGGAAGTGTACGCAGTCCTATGCCGGGCACCGTTATTGCGGTAGCGGTTGAGCCTGGCACACGTGTCCTCGCGGGAGAGCCGCTGGTGACTGTCGAAGCGATGAAGATGGAACACACGTTGGTTGCGCCTGAAGATGCCGACGTTGTCGAAGTTTCCGCCGTATTGGGTCAACCCGTGGCCCTCGATGAAGTGTTGGTGGGGCTGGAACCGGTGGCCGCCAGTGATTGAGCTGGGTCTGCCGACTCGACAACCGATGACGGGCCTGCCCGACAGAGTGACTATCTGGGAAGTAGGAGCTCGTGATGGACTGCAAAACGAGAGCGCAGTGATCCCAGCATCGGTGAAAATAGAGCTAATAAACCGGCTTGCAGCGGCCGGTCTTCCCGTAGTCGAAGCCACTTCGTTTGTCCGTCCAGAGTGGGTACCGCAGTTGGCAGATGCAACCGAGGTCATGGCCCAACTACCGAAGGATTCCGGCACTCGGTTCCCGGTCTTGGTGCCTAACCTGCGTGGTCTCGAAAAGGCCCGCGCGGCGGGTGCGACAGAAATAGCTGTGTTTGCGAGTGCGACGGAGTCGTTCGCACGGAAGAACCTCAACCGGACCCTTGAGAATCAAATGGAGATGTTTGGCCCGGTCATCGAGGCAGCAGCCGAACAAGGAATACCTGTTCGAGGCTATGTGTCGATGTGTTTTGGCGACCCATGGGAAGGTTCGGTAGATCCTCAGACCGTCGTTGATGTGTGTAGACAGCTCATGATGGCTGGGTGCGCTTCACTGAGCCTCGGGGACACCATCGGTGTGGCCACACCTGGGCAGATAAAAAATATTGTTTCACTTCTTCGGACGGCCGATGTGGATGTCGGAGCTATCGGGGTGCATTTTCACGACACCTATGGCCAAGCTCTAGCCAACACTTTGGCCGCCTTGGAGTCTGGGGTGACGACGGTTGATTCCAGTGCAGGGGGCTTGGGTGGCTGCCCGTATGCCAAGTCGGCAACCGGGAACTTAGCGACTGAAGACTTAGTGTGGATGCTCGATGGTTTGGGCGTAACTACTGGAGTGGATCTCGCGGCCTTGGTACAGACCAGTGCCTGGCTGGCCGAGATTCTCGGTAGATCCAGCCCCAGCCGGGTCGTCCGGGCTATGATCGGCTAAATCCGTGGGGGTCGGACGCAACGTTGGACTGCGGAGGTCAGGTCAGATGAGTGCCACCAGTCCGGTGTCGTTGTCCCGTTTCGGTGTTTCGCACGCCTATACGAGAATGACTGGTTCCTCGGTTGTGCCAGTGCCGGGCCGGGCCTTTATCCGCGCTAACAGGCCAGCTACGATCACGGCTCATCACAATAGTTTGCAGCGCAGCGATTACGACCTACCCAACGATCGATTTGCTCGATATCTGGATGCAACGCAGCAGAACATGATTGATGTGATCGAAGCCGCGGCCCGGTCATTATCGGTAGATGATGTGTGCGTTGTCCGCCCGATTGGGAGCCTCAGCTATGCCCGAGACGAGAATGGCCTGGATTGGGATCTTGTCCGCGATCTTGATATTTGGGTCTTCCTCACAGGAAGTTCAATAGCGGGAAGACCTTGGCTGTGGCTGCATCGAGAGCTTCAGAACCGAGTATTTAGCGCTATGCAGGAGCGGGGGCTGTGGGTTCATCAGAGCGAAGTGACCGGCAATGTCTATCTCCGTGATGAGAGCCGTTCTTCTCGACTTATCGAACTGAAAATTGCCGACACGAATTGGCTCCGCACTGGCCTGCGACTTGCCCATCGACGACGTTCACATTTGCTACATCGACCGCGACCAGCCCACTTCGACAGTCCCCGACTGGAATGGGCTGGTTACACCCCTCACGAGAACTATTTTTCCAGTCCTGAAGGAGAACGAGTCTTTCGATCACAGATCACTGGCATACGGGAAGCTGAAATGCGCTATGGCACGATGCACACTTATGCCGAAAATCTGGCTGAGGGATTTCGTGCGCTATCGCCGACTCACTTGGCGGGTGCGCTCAATCAGCGCAGGTTGTTTTTTCGATATACGCGTAAGGCACTGAAAAAGGAACTGATGCTGACAACGATGCTTGGTGATGAAGAGCGGCGACTAGGTACAGTCGAACTGTTGCAGCAAATGTTGACAGGTAAGCCCATGGTGGATAGTTCTGGTTCTCGACATCGCTTCCTGAGTGAACGAGTAGCGGCCCTGCATCATCTGCAAAAGGCCTATCATCAGTTGGGACGTTCTGAGCCGGAAAGTCGCTCTGCTACGGCAGTCCCGACCCAACGAGTAGCCACTGTCGGTGTTAGGGATTCATCCCGAACGTCGATGGTGTGACCGGGCTTAACTCAGCTCCAACCCATCTAAACCGAGAGACTGAGCAGCAGCCATGGCCGCAAACCGAGTGTCTTCGGACAACAATTCTTGTGGGCTTCCTGATTCAACGAGGAGGCCTTTATCGATCACGATGATGTGATGAGCCCCGAGAACTGTCGCAAGCCGATGCGCGATGATGAGATTAGTTCTGCCCTTCATCAACCTTCCCAATGCTTGTTGGACGAGGGCCTCATTTTCGCTGTCGAGAGCGTTGGTCGCCTCGTCCAGCACTAGGAGCTGCGGATCGGCAAGTAAGGCTCGAGCGATGGCAATGCGCTGACGTTGCCCACCTGACAGGGCTAGTCCTCGTTCCCCAACCTTGGTTCCGAAACCGTAGGGAAAACCGTTGATGAAATCAAAG
>PAAU01000028.1 GCA_002699445.1 Micrococcales bacterium
CTCGCCATACTCCCAGCAGCAGTTGGCCAATTGTGGACCGGTTCAAAGGGATAGCGTCTGCATAGCCAATACGAGGTTGGCTATCACTGGTGAGCACGGTCGACAACCCATGGTGGCACCCGGTCAAGCGGTACTGGGCTTTAACGGGCAGGCATATAATCACAATCGATTGCGCAGAGAACTCCAGTCCCTTGGTCATACATTTCGGGGGACTAGCGACACCGAGGTAGTACTTCGCGGGTATCTGCATTGGGGCGCGGAAGTTTTCAGTCGGATCGACGGTCCCTTTGCCTTGGTCCTGTGGGACAGCCACCGCCGGAAACTCGTAGCGGCTAGGGATAGATTTGGTGAGAAACCGTTGTTCGCCCACCAACCTACGGCCTTTGGAAGCATGATCTTTTGCTCTCAGCTGCGGACTCTTTGGACATTCGGCGCGGTTGCGCCAGTCATCGACACCAAGGTTGCCCATTCCTACGTCTTGGATCGTAGGCCCCCGTCAGGTCCGGAGACGTTCTTTCGCCAAGTCAATCGCGTCGAACCTGGGCATATCCTCGAGTTCTTCCCGGATAAAAACATCCTCGTCAACAATCAATTTTGGGAGCCACCGGTTTGCGCCCAAGCAGCTCCGCCCGTTGCTGAGCTCCAAAAGACAATGCGGACATTGATACGCGAAGCAGTCGAGCTCACACATCCGGAATCTAGTCGTTCCGCGCTAAGCCTTAGCGGTGGAGTGGATTCAGGCAATCTACTAGCTGCAAGTCCGAACACCGCCGCACTGACGGTCTACGATCCCAATGGCGAAAATGACGAAAGGTTGTACGCACGGGCAATTGCCGCGGCGGTTGGGAGCGTGGCACCGGACGAGATCGATGTGGGTGGACAGTTGGACTTCGCAACGCTTTGCGCGTTTCTGGCGGATCAGGACGAACCACCCTTGAACAGCGGGGCGCTGATCCAATGGCTACTGATGAAGGCAATGGCAAAGGCCGGGTATCGAGTCGTCATATCCGGACAGGGCGCAGATGAGCTCTTCTGGGGCTATCCGTGGTATGCACGCGGTCTAACAAGCCGTGTATCGGCTGAACCGCTGCGTGACTCCCAGGAATTTGGATCCCATTCACTGATTACAGCACCTGGCGAAGCCAACGCTCTTCGGCACACCGAATTGTTCCGGACGCGCTTACCCCAGCACCTACGCGACGACGATACGAACTCCATGGCCTTCGGGATCGAATCCCGGGCACCGTATCTGACCCGCAACGTTGTTGATTACGCGCTATCCCTACCTGTATCGGCATGCCTTGTTTCTGGAGTCACAAAGTACCCTGTGCGAAGCGCCTACGCCGATGTGCTCCCGGAAGAAGTCGCCTGGCAAACCGCCAAACGCGGCCTGTACTCAAACTGCGCCGCCCGCCACCGGAGCCTGCTTAGTGAGGCTTTAACCGAGCATGCTCCCAGATCTCAGGTCATCTCAGACCTGATAGCAACCTCGCAGACCATCACCAACCTGCAACTCAACGGAGATCGTCTTTGGAGAATGTTCGCTCTGGCTCAAATCGAAGCCGGTTCGCTCGCATTCTTTTCGTTTGTGCAGCAATGCTAAGTCCGGCCGCAGTGATCCTCGACTTCGACGGAGTCATGGCGCAGACGTCACGAATGAAACTCGAACTGCTCATGACGGTGGCTCGAGAATGTGGTGTATCCGGCCTGGTGGAACTGGCTGAAGCGCTGACTGGCTCCTTAGCCGGGATGGATCGATTCTCAGTCGGCGCGTGGATTGCCGAACGGGACGACTTAGTGACGCAGGACCACTTCGCGTCTCACTACAGCAATGCCCTGGCCGACCGCATGCTGTCAGCTGAGATGTGTGATGGCCTAGACGAGTTCGTGGTCGGGTTGGTGCAGCGGGGCGTGCCAGTAGCGGTGGTCTCCTTGGCACCAGCTGATGAGATTAGATCCTGGCTTCGTGCAGTGGGGATCGATGAGCACCTCTTCATCAGCATCAGAGGGTTGGAATCTGGTGATAAATTGACCAACACTCGGTCGGTTGTGAGCGAGCTGGAATTTGCGCCTTCCAGAATAGTGTCGGTGGGTGACAGCCCAACTGACGGTGACGTAGCTGCCGTTGTTGGTCTTGCCTTCATCAGGGTTCGATCGGCTACCGGCGACCTTTTCCGATGGGAACGAGAGCCCTCATTGACGGTCAACTCCCTGGCCGACCTGATATGGCAATTACGCTGACTAGGACTTCCCCCGCCAGCGTGTGATCACGAGTTCACACAGCGTTTGCAGGTCCGTCGACGGACTACTCACAGTTTTGTGTAAGAGCACCCAGTCAACTTACTGATTGGAGATCATGATGACCATGCCGGATCGGCCGATTCCAGCCTTTGGATTCCACAATCAAGCCTGCTGGATAGCAGATCGCAAAGCCGCGCTGGCCCTCGATCTACTAGCCGCACACCGGCTCGCCAACGGATCCATGAGTCCACCTCACTACCCCGACGTGGCGCACTGCATCGCCGCCTAACGATTCCCCACTAATACACTCCCACCACATCCGGCCTATCCGAAATCCCCAAACGAGGCGGTTTCGGCCGATCTCAGCACCGATTTGGGCCCTAGATCCGGCAATCTCCGACTCTCTTGCCCGCAGCGAACCCCTAGGACCTACTCCCCCACGCCTGGCACCCGTGGCACACTAATCCCCGGTGCTGATCAATTCATGACACAGGTTATGAGCAGCGTTATGAGCACAGTTGTGAGCACGCACCAGGCGCCCGTAGCTCAATGGATAGAGCAACCGGTTTCTACCCGGTAGGTTGGGGGTTCGAATCCCTCCGGGCGTGCACCGATCTCAAGCGAAACACCTACGCGCTCAAAGGCGTGACGGTCTGGTCGACCACATGCGCCGATCAGCCCTTCCGACTTTCACCCTCAGTACCAACCGGTGCGCTGAGAGTGCGCCCAGGCGTTGGCAGGTGAACCGTACGTTTTATGGATGTAGTGGAGGCCCCACTTAATCTGTGTATCTGGGTTATTACGCCAGTCTTTGCCAGCTGATTTCATTTTTGACCCAGGTAGTGCTTGGGGAATTCCATAGGCCCCAGAAGACCCATTCGTTGCGTGATAGTTCCAGTCAGATTCTTTGGTCCACAACTTCACGAGGGCCTCATCTTGGGAATGCCCCCAGCCGTAGTGATCCTTTGCATATGTGCGGGCAAACCTCTTTTCGTCACTTACCTTGTGAGAAATGTGCTCTTGCTGTTTGTCATTGCGTGAGTTCGCCTGAGCCGACGCATCGTCGATCTGGTTGATCGTTACCGCGCTCTGGTCCGCACCAAAGTTGGTGTCTTGTGCGTATGCCGCTGGCGCTGCTGACGCCGCAACTCCGGCAAATATCGATCCAGCTATGGCGAGGCTTGCTACTCGAACTTTGACATTTAGGGAATTATTTTTCGCCGTATTCATCATTTTGTTCTCTCTTTCGCCTATGCGGCACAAGAACCGGGTCAACGCACCGAACAAACCGCGATGTGGTCACCGAGGCCCCTGAGCTCGCAAATCCCTTATCTGATTGTCACTTTGTGATTACCAAAGTGATTTCGTCGGTTTTCCCAGGACGAAAGCGGCTAAACCTCCCGAACTATGGAATACCGAAAATCTTGTGCCGCAGGCGCCCAAAATGGTGCGTTCGGGTCTGATCTTCGTGACGTTCGTAACACCAACTTCGCTCGACTGGAGTAGTCATTCCCCAAGTGGTCGACTTCCCTGAAACCCTCAAAAAGCGTTTCGTAGTTTTCGCGCCACTCCACAGAAATGCTCAGGATGTCACGACCCGCCGAATATCTAACGCCAGGCAGGCAATTCCGGCTGCTAGGTTCGAAAAGTTGCAGCGTCCGTAATGAGGTAGTGATGGAGGATTCCCGTGGATGAAAAGGGCTTTAGATTTTGGTTGCGGCTTCGTTCGCGCGACCTGATCGTCGGACTATTTGCATACTTACTCTCGACGGTCCTGCTGGTCGGCTTCCTAGCGTTCGGCTACCCCTATGTCCGTGAAATCCTGGCACTTCAGATCGCTTTCGCTGCAGTGGCAGTAGCTCTTGGCGTCATGACTTGGCTCTGGATTGATGGCGCCATTGACGACCTCAAAGCGCTGGTGAAAGATGTCCCCGAGTCTGAAGAGGATTCCGCGATAGTTGGGAAATTCCGTAAGACGCCCTTCCCGTTGTTCCGAATCTTGACGTTCGTGCTCATCTTGGCCACTACAGCAGGTTTTCTGTACGCGATTTTTGCAAGCCTTTAGCGCCCAGCTGTAGCTGAAAATTTAGACACCTTATTAGGTAACAGTTCCGCCTGCGCGTGTGGACGTGATGGGTCCCGTTGCCGGGAAAATAAAGGTGATGATGTCGGCTCTACCGCAATCACTTGGCCCAGATTTACCTGTCGATCCGGTCACCACTAGCTGCCGCCAATCTCTTGACGAGCTCAACTTGCTTGGCCGAGACAAAATCGCGCCAAAAAATCATCAAAAAATTGTTGCGCTGCAGAGTGAACCTCCTTCTCTTTACCAAGACCACGAGAACTGAACGCTCACTGCGAGGAGACTGAGATGGTAAGTGTCCAGCTAATATGCCGACCAGGATCTGCCTTAGACGACATACCGACTTATCCAGAAGACAACTCTGCGTCCAAGCGCCTGAACGTCAATCTCAATTTCAGCGCAAGAGATCGCCGCAAGGATGGAATCCCAGAAAGGTATAGACCTAAAAATCACGGCGGTCTGCAAAACAAGTCTGCAATGGTTATTTCGGGAGGCAACCGATGAATACGAACACCCAAGTGCCCCATCGGTACCGAAAACATCTTGTAGCCGGAGTTGGAGTTGCCGCCCTGACTCTGGGTCTCACGGTCGGCATCACTGATGCCTCGGCTGGATCATTTGCCGGAGAAAACGGAGTTCTCAGTTACACCGTTGTGAAGACTGGAGATCCCAATGCCAATCCACCAGTACCGACTACTGCGTCGATATTCACCGCTGAACCCGATGGAAGCCAGCAGACTCAACTAACGCCCAGCGACGGTCGGGCACAAGAGTCCGAGTGGTCCGCAAACGGTAAGAAACTCGTCTACACCAAACCGGATCCAGCAGTACGTGAGCTAGCTAGAATTTACGTGAGGGATCTGGCTAGCGGACAAGAGACAAAGATTACCGATAGCGGTTACGCCTTCAGCCCAACCTGGAATCGGGACGGAACAAAAGTCGCGTACGCACTCCGAGAGAATCCAGGAGACCCTGCCGCAATTCGCTGGAGTTATTCAGATGGTTCGCCCGGCGGCGCCCAACTGTCGCCCAATGGCCAAAATGCCACCGATCCGGCTTACTCGCCCGACGGCAACTATATTGCTTATTCAGCTATCACCAGTATCGGCCAGGGAGCACCGTGCCCCGGAAATCTGGAGTCGGATCTCTGGCGGATGGATGCAGACGGCAGTAATCCGACTCAACTTACAGACAAAGACTGTGCATCAAGGAGTCCGTCTTGGTCACCTGACGGGACACGAATCGCATTCGCCTCGACGCTTGACGCCGGTGAGCACATTTATGCTCTGAATGTCGGAAACGGTCAAATCGATCCAGTGACATCGGGTCCGAACTGGCAAGGCCAACCAACTTGGTCTCCCGACGGCAAACTGATCGCCTACTTCGACGACGACTTACAAGGCCCACGTTCCAATGACGGAATTAGGATCGTCGCTGTTGACGGCAGCGGTGACCGTGCAACTGGTCTCGCGGGCTACGACCCCAGCTGGCAAGTCAAACCTGCAACGACCGTTGCTACTCGAACTGAACTCAATGTCAACGCCATGAAAGGCTCGAAGAAGTTGAAGGTTGGTCAGAAGAAAAAGTTGGTCAAGTCCGCACAAACCAACGGTGAGATCACGAAAGTAAAGATTGTTTGCAAAACCTCTGGTGACAAAGTGAAAGGCAAGAAAGCCAAGAAGCGGGTCTGCGGTGCCAAAGAAAAGAAAAAGAACGATCCCACAACCGCCAAAGTTGTCGCCAAACCTAAATGCGACACCAAAGTCAAAATCAAGGCCGTGGTCAAGGCTAAATACCAGCAGGCTGAGCAGGCTAAGTGGAAGCGCACCTGGAAAGTCAAGAAAAACACCGGACCCGGATGCCAATCGTAAGCGTCACCTCCAATAGCTACAGAGATAGGACAAATATGAATACCAGCAGAGCATCGAACCGCTCAGCGATTCAGCAGACCCGATTACGTGGCTGGGCCATCGGAGTCGCGGTCGTCGCACTCGCAGCCACAGCGATATCCGGTACACCTGCATCGGCCGGTGCCTACCCGGGTGACAACGGACGAATCACCTATACCGAGTCGGTCCCTGGGACCAAGGATCAGATCTGGTCGATGTTGCCCAACAATCCCGCCAGCAAGATTCAAATGACCAGCAATAACTCTGATAACTACCAGTCGTCATGGTCTCCGGACGGGAGTCAAGTGGTCTATATGCGCGGTACACCGGATCCAACCCGGAGCGATATTTACATCGCCAACGCCGATGGCAGCAATGCACAGCCGCTGGTCCAAGCAATTAAACTAGGTTCCTCCCCCACCTGGTCGCCTAACGGAAAGAAGATTGCATACACCGAGAACTTGGGCACCATCCACGTAATCGACACCAATGGCAATAATAAGAGAACGTTGGTGGGAGCCGATCCCAATGGAAACGATTTTGGCGCAACCCCCCAATGGTCGCCCGCCGGCAACAAGATTGTCTATAGCAAGATTGTTGGAGCGGATCCGAACTGTGTCGTCGGCAGCCTCGTTGCTCATATCGCTGTCATGAATACCGACGGTTCTGGTCAGCAGCAGTTGACGAACGACCGATGCGGCAGTTACGAACCTGTCTGGTCACCTGACGGCAGCCGCATTGCGTTTACCAGCGATCGAACTAATAACGAAGAGATCTGGACTATGGCTGCAGACGGCAGCAACCAAACCCGCCTGACCAATGACCTAGAGATGGACTCGAGCCCTTCGTGGTCGCCCGACGGTTCTCGTATCGCCTTTGATTCATCTCGCACCGGCGCCTTTGAAATCTGGACTATGAATGCCAATGGAACGAACCAGCAGAGCACAGGCTTTGAAGGAACCTCCCCCAACTGGGGAATCGAATCGAGTACGCAGACAACATTGACGGTTAAGGCGATCAAGAAGAGCAAGAAGGTCAAGGTCGGTGACAAATACAAGTTGGTGAAGTCCGCACAGACCAATGGTGAGTTCACCAAGGTCAAGATCGTCTGCAAAGCACAAGGCAAAAAGATCACTAACAAGAAAGCTAAAAAGAAGATCTGCGGAACCAAGGAAAAGAAAAAGAACGATCCCACCACCACAAAGATCATCGCCAAACCCAAATGCGATAGCAAAGTCCGCATCAAAACCGTCATCACCGCGCGATACCAACAGCGCGACCCAGCCACATGGAAACGTACCTGGAGAGTCAAGAACAACTCAGGCCCCGGGTGCCCACGGTAATTCGGTTGACGAGCGAGGGAAGAGAGAAACATCGTGAATATCAAAAGTTCGACACATCGCTCCGCTAAAGAGAGCTCCCGGGGGCTCCGTTGGCTAGCGCTATCCGCGGTAGGCGCACTAGCTCTTGGAAGCGTCATCGCGAGTCCTGCTTCCGCAGGCTCCTGGCCGGGAAATAACGGCGAGATTGTCTTTACGTTAGTTCCGGATTCGGCCCAGCAGATCGTGCAACAGCTCTACGTTGTTGATCCTTCTGGAACCAATCCACGACAGCTCACGGTCGGCGACAGCGAACGCATCGCCGCGAACCCTTCACCCGATGGCAAGCAGATTGTGTATACCTTGCGAGACCCAGTTACTGGAACGTATTCAACTCAGGTCCTCAAGGTTGATGCTTCCGGTGCTAGCGACATCCGCGAAGTACCGATTGAGGATTCGGACGAAAGTCTCACCGCATCTTTCTCTCCCACCGGAAAAGAGTTGGTTGCGACTAAGGTGAGGGATCTCGCAGGTCAGATGACCTTCCAACTCGTTGTGGTGAACCTCGCCGGAAAGGTTCAAAGAGTTTTACCTGAACCAAATAATGTTCCGGCGAACTATCAGCCAGTATTTGCGCAATGGTCGCCCGAGGGGGACTGGATCTCCTTCATCGATCAACGTCGACGAGCCTATCGCGTCGCAGCAGATGGATCGATGCCTCCGGAGCGACTGATACCACTTCCTAATGCAGAAATCGAAAATCTCTCCTGGTCTCCCGACGGAAGAAATATGCTCTTCACAGCGGGCGAAAACAATGGCCTACCTGATCTGTGGACTATGAGTCGTGATGGGACCAATCCACAGCAATTGACGGATACACCCAACGTTCCGGAATCGCATGCTTCTTGGGCGCCGGACGGAACCAAAATCGTGTACTCGACTTTCGAGCCGGGTAGCAATCTGCCAGTCATTCAAACGAGGAACTCTGATGGTTCAGATCCGAGGACCATCAGCCCACCCGGCCAAATCTCGTTATACCCGACGTGGCTTCCGGTACCTGTCAACACAACTTTGAAGGTCAAAGCCGTGAAGAAGAGTAAGAAGCTGAAAGTTGGTGCCACCTACAAACTGGTAAAGTCCGCCGATACCAATGGCAAGATCACTGACGTCAAGCTCATGTGCAAAAGCGAAGGCGGCAAGGTATCCGGCAAGAAGGCTCGGAAGAGGGTCTGCGGCGCCAAGCAAAAGAAGAAGCAGGACACCACTACTGCCAAGATCGTGGCTAAGCCAAAATGCGATAGCAAAGTACGTATCAAAGCGGCGATTACGGCTCAAGATGGCACAGCAAAACCGGTTACCTGGAAACGCACCTGGCGAATCAAGAAAAATTCCGGCCCACAGTGCCCTCGATGATGTATAGACCGAGCTCCGAAAAGTCAAAAAGGATGTGACATGAATACAACCACACGGATACGCAAAACAAATCCGGTGCTAAGTATTGCTGTGGCCGTAGGTGTCGCAATCGGTATTTCGGTTGTACCTCTGCCTACTACATCATCAGCACAGGTATCCGGTGAAAACGGTCGGATTGCTCTGACCAGCAGCTTGGTAGGCGACGAGCAAATTGTTTCAGCGAAACCAGATGGAAGCGACTTCAGCCAACTAACGCTGCAAGGTGATTCGTTTAGTCCGGACTGGTCTCCTGATGGGTCTAAGTTGGCCTACTCAGAAGAAGGCAGTCTCAGGTTAATGAATGCAAATGGCACTGGAACGAGGACGCTAGTAGCAGCTGACAACGACTTGAACTACAGCGAACCCTCATGGTCTCCGGACGGCGCCTGGATAACTTATGTGCAGGCAGACTTTAACCGACGGATAAATAACCAGCCTGAAAAGAACTACAAATCATTGTGGAAAGTCCGGGCCGACGGGACGCGACCGCCACAACGCCTGTACCAACCCAACACATACCAAGTGGCAGAGCCTCGCTGGTCTCCGAGTGGCAACTCAATCGGGGTCATCATGGCTAACCCCAACGACAACAACACACAAGATATCTACCGCCTCGGGACTGACGGCTCGAATCCCCAGGTTCTGCTGCAAACCTCACTCGTCGTAGAGTCGAGCTTCGACTGGTCCCCAAACGGACAACAACTCGTTGTTAGCGTATTCGACTTCGTCCCGCCGAATACGGGTGAGCGTCGCGTTTACTTGACACCGTCAGATGGAACCGGAGCACTGCAACCAATATGGAATGACGCATGGGACGCAGCCTGGTCTCCCGATGGGACACGCATCGTCGTTGCCGCTGACGACCCCAACAACCGCAGCCCTCAACTCGTTACGCTGGATCCAACGAATCCAGCAACGAACTCACTCACGGGTCTGCTGGGCGATGAACCGACTTGGCAACCGCTGCAAGGTAATGACCCCAATAATCCATTATTGGTAGAGACCACCCTGGCCGTTGATGCAAAGACAGCTGACAAGAAACTGAAAGCAGGAAAGCGCTACAAGCTCGTACGAGAGGCTTTAACTAATGGCAACATCACCAAAATCAAGGTTGTGTGTAAGGTCCGCGGTAAAAAGGTGAAGGGAAGCCAAAAGAAGTCCGTCTGCAAGCCCAAGATCAACAATCCCCAAACGGATACGGCGAAAATCAAGGCCAAGCCGACCTGTGCTAGCAAAGTCCGCATCCGAGTGATCGTGAATGCCAAGTACCAGAATGCTGATCCAGCGAAGTTTAAGCGGACGTATAAAGTGAAAGGCAAATCAGGACCCAGTTGCTCGAAGTAGCTTCCCAGCGAGCGGGCTCAATGGCTCCGAGTTCGGGTCTATGCACTTTTAATGACGAGAAGTGCATAGACCCGATTCATTCGGATTAAATGCCGAGGAATCTTCCCGCCGAAATGCTTCGACTTGTTTGCGAGCAATAACCTGACAACGTGTCATCTACTCAGCAAGCCGAGGGAAACGCAAAGCAACAAGACTCACATCATCCACTCCATCAGCCCTACAAATCTGCAGATGCACTGGACGAGATAGTTTCCACTACTACCATCGGGCGATGGATTGCCTTGACGGTGATTTTGGTTGCTTTTGCTGCGGGTCTGGCCTGGCTCTTTTTGGGCTCGTTGCCTCAGCAGACGGAAAACTACGCAGTCACTACTGACTCATCCGCTGTGACGGCGCTGGCTGCCCCAACAGCCGGAACTGTGACCTTTAACGTCGCCAACGGTGATCAGGTCAAGGAGGGGGCGGAAGTTGCAAAAATTACTCCACTTAGCGGCGATGACCCAGTTACAGTAACGGCTCCATTTTCAGGAAACATTAGCGACGTCACGGGCGCGAATGGCATTGGTGTACAAGCTGGTGCGGCTCTCATGACAGTGACAGCAACGATTAGTGATCTGAATCAAGTCACCTTCGTGACTTTCGTTCCGCAAGAGATAGCCACGCTCTATGCAAATACCGAAGACGTCAAGATTCGATATCAAACGGCCAAAGGCCAGTCAGAGGAAATTCCAGGAAATGTGACCTTCGTATCTGAATCACCTGCCGATCCAGATTCGATACTCGACATTGTGGGAGGGCAGGACCGACTTTCGTTACTTACTGAGGGAGATGAGTTACCGCTACATCAGGTGACGGTCACACCACAGTCGGATTCAACTGTGACAGGAGAACAGTTGCCATCGGTCGGACAAGTGGTAACTCTGTTCAATCGATACGCTGATCCACATCCGATTGATTTGCTCTTCGGAGATGAGTGATGAGCCAAACCTCTGACGGCTCTGCCGCAGCTCCTGAAGTATCTCCCAGTCAGGTTGTAACGAAACCTAAACGAGTTCCTGTCCCAACGATCAACCAGATGTCGGAAGTTGAATGTAGCGCGGCGTCTCTTGCCATGGTTCTTGCGCATTACGGCAAATGGGTGCCTCTATCGGACTTGCGGGACACCCTAGGTATCTCCCGCGATGGGGCGACAGCTCTCGACATTGTTAAAGGAGCCGAAAAGTACGGGCTTAAATCTGGTGGAACGATCGGTGGATTCGACAAACTCCAAGGCGTAGCGGTCCCCGCAATCATTTGGATTCGACGCTCGCATTTCGTTGTTTTGGAAGGTGCGCACGACGGAAAGTTCTACATTAATGATCCCGGCAGCGGGCGCTATAAGTTCGACGCACAGCAGATGCAGGAGCAATTCTCTGATGCTGTGCTGTGGTTTTCACCTGGGCCTGACTTTAAGAAGACCGGGCATCCATTCCGTGTGATTCCTGCTCTCGGTGCGTGGCTACGCCACAGTTTACGCGGGACAATATTTGCGATCATTGTAGGACTCTTGGTCATGCTGTTGGGTCTAGCCCTACCGCCACTATCTGAACTCATTGTCAACAACTACTTCACGGCCAATGACGACACCGTTGTTCCTACAGTTGTTACTGCACTCATCGCCATTGGTTTATTGCGCGGCGGTCTAGCGATCACACAATACGGAGTCCTTACTCGGTTACAAGTCAAATTTTCCCTCGTCGGAAGTGCTCGTTTTCTCGATCATTTACTTCGCATGCCCATTCTTTTCTATATGCAGCGGGCTGCAGGTGATCTTTCCCAGCGCGTAACCTACAACGTTGGCGTTGCCCAACTCTTGGCTACCCAACTCGCGTCTGCTGGCATCGCGATTATTGGACTGCTAGGTTTCGTCATTTTGCTCTTCCACTACCAGTGGATAATTGCGTTAGTGGTGGTGTTGCTCTCTTTGATAAATGTGGTCATTCTGCAAGTAGTCCTCTCCCGACGACGCAGCGCACAGTCGCTGGTAACCCACGCCCAAAACAACCTCCGTGGCACTACTGTCTCCGCAGTCCGCAGCATCGAGACAATAAAGTCCACTGGTACTGAGGACGACATCTTCACATCGCTTTCCGGACAGCAGTCTCAATACATCTCTGCCGAAACTCGACTCGTCAATGCAACAGCCGTTGTTGGCTCTGCGCCGACTACGCTCTTTGCTCTCAGCAGTGCCACAATTTTGATATTTGGCGGTGCGCTCGTTATCGCGGGTGATTTCAGTTTCGGCGCACTTCTGGCGATGCAAACTATTGCGATCAACATCAACTCTCCCATTCAAACCCTGATGGCAACTGGTTCACAACTGCAGGTCATTACCGCCAATCTGCAATCGCTGGATGACGTTCTGAAGGTCTCGGAAGATCCGCAACTGACCGAGGCAGGAGATGCTGATCCCCAAGAGCCGGCAGGTCATCTTGAGCTGAAAAATGTGACATTTGGGTACAGCACTACCAGGGCACCAGTGATTGAAAACTTCAGTCTCGAACTGAAACCCGGGGCCCGCGTAGCTCTTGTTGGCGTGAGTGGTGCTGGAAAGAGCACAATTGGGAATTTAGCGGCGGGTTTACTGCGTCCCTGGGCCGGAGAAATTCTCGTCGACAGCAAACCCATAACCGATTACAAAGAGGGAGCTTTGGCCGGAGTTATGGCCAAAGTTGATCAGGACATCATTCTATTCGAAGGTACCGTTCAGCAAAATGTCACTCTGTGGGATGAGGCTGTTCCTGACAGTTACGTGGTTGATGCGCTCGACGCCGCACAGATTCTTCCTGATGTTTTGGCTAGGACGGGCGGCATCAAAACCAGTGTGTCCGAGGACGGTCGAAACTTTTCGGGCGGTCAATGTCAGCGGTTGGAAATCGCACGCGCACTGGCCACCAAGCCTCGGATCATGATTCTTGACGAAGCCACCTCCGCATTGGATACGACCTCCGAGGCTAATGTGGATGCGGCGCTGAGGGCACGAGGACTCACATGTCTCATCATTGCCCACCGCCTCTCAACCATCAGGGACTCAGACGAAATTATCGTTCTCGGCCGAGGTGGCGTAGTCATGGAACGCGGCACCCACACAGAATTGCTTGAACAGCACGGTGAGTATTACCGCTTGGTGGGACAGGCAGGTGATGGCGGCAATGTCGGAACGTGATGCCGTATCCCTCAGCAATGATCACACCTCTTGCAACGTCGAGGTTGGAACTGCAGACATATTCGTCAAGGCGAACTCGGGAACCTTAGTGCCCCTGGTATCTGTGGATGCACCGGCCACGGTTCCTGGAACAGCTGGGACGACCCTACTTGTCGTCCCACGGATTAACAGCCAAGTGTCAATCGTGAACACCAACGACGGCGACTCGTCAACGTATGAAAGTGCACTAGCTCGCCACCTGGATTTCGCCTCGGGTTCAAATCTCGCTGATTTTTATCAGCAACAGGTCGAAAGCTACTTCACAGAACGACAACAAATTGCTGCAGAATCCACCAAACTCGACACCGAGAATCTTGATCGCTCCTATCGCCGCGCAGCGTTGGCCATAAAAAAACCATCGGCTGAACTTGACGAGCCACAAGACGATCCGCTCACGGCTGTCATCAGATTGATTGGTGGTTTTGAGGGTTTTGAAGTTCGCAAAGAGCTATTTACGCCGAAGGGCGCCGACCTAATCCACCGTATTCAAGGCATCGCTCATGCCTCGGGGATTCGCGTTCGTCCCGTGGACCTCTCCGGAAACTGGCAAGCGCCTCGCGCGCATGCGTTCCTGGCACTCGACCAAAGCACGCCAGGCGGCACGCCCGTGGCGCTTATCCCCACCAAAAAGGGCTACACCATCCAGCGGGGCCCTCTGGATGAGCCGAAACCATTGACGTCGGCTGACATGGCCAACATAAATACCAATGGGATGCAGTTCTACGCCACTCTAGATAGAGACCGTCCGGTCACCAGCAAAGACGTCGCAAAATTGGCGGTCCGCGGTATGCGCCGTGAGTGGCTGTGGACAGCCGGATTAGCCGCGATCGTGGCCATCCTGGGGCTACTCACTCCCATTCTGACAAATGTTGTTTTGGGCTCGATCGTCCCAAACCGCGACGAAGATCTGCTTGCTCAAGCCGGCTTCGCATTGGCTGCTGCAGCATTGGCTGCTGGTGTATTTTCCTTTGTGCAATACCGAGCGATGTCGAGAATTTCCCAGCGCGCCATCGAGAGAGTACAGACTGCATTTTGGGATCGGGTACTAGCCATGCCGGTTGCCTTTTTCGATAAGTTCTCCTCGGGAGATTTATCAGTCCGAGTAATGGCCGTGGATGCATTTCAGCAGATCATTAACGTCCAAGTAATCGGCGGCATACTCGCGGCCATTTTTGCTCTGGTCAATCTGGGCTTGATGTTCTACTACGACGTAATGCTGGGTATTGCAGGACTGCTCATCATCATCGTCACCATTTTCATAGGGGCTATGGCGGTCCGCACTGTCCAAAAACTGTACTGGCAATCCATCAATGCCCAACTGGCGAGTACGTCTTGGGTTATTCAGGTGCTGTCGGGGATAAGTAAAGTTCGCCTTGCAGGTGCGACGACCCGCATGGAGGGTCGCTACCTAGATATGGTCCGTGACCAGGTAGTGGCAATATCGCGGATGACAAATGTGTTTGGAAAAGTCCAGGGCTGGACGTTGTTCGCAACAAGTTTTGCGACTGCACTATTCATTCTCTTGATCAAGCTTCGCTCTGGCACCGGTGCGCCTGACGTTTCATCAGCAACTTTCCTCGCACTGCTGAGCGCTTTTGGCGCCAGTTTTGGCGCCCTCACTGCACTGACTTCAGTCTTGTTGCCCATCGGGTCTGCTGAGCCCATCTTCCGACTGCTGCGTCCAATCATGGATGATGTCCCCGCTGTCACATCAGATAAATCGGCTCCGGGGCGGCTAAAGGGTGACATTCAGTTCGTAAAGGTTCGATATCGCTACGAGAAAGAGTTGCCTGTCGTGTTGGACGACCTGAGTTTCCATGTGAAACCGGGTGAAATGGTAGCCATCACCGGACCCTCTGGCTCCGGTAAATCCACTACCATTCGGCTGCTACTCGGTTTTGACCACCCTGATGACGGTCAAGTCCTATTCGATAACAGAATGCTTTCTGACCTAGATCCGGATCTAGTGCGACAACAGATGGGGGTCGTGGTCCAAGACGGTCAAATTATGCGAGCCACCGTGATGCAAAACATCATGGGTGGAGCCAACTTTGACGAGGGGGCCGCCTGGCGGGCTGCCGAAGAGGCTGCACTGGCAGACGACATTCGAGCCATGCCGATGGGCATGCATACGCTGGTAGATCCGACCCTCTTATCCGGTGGACAGGCGCAACGCATACTTCTGGCTAGAGCCCTAGTGCGTAATCCATCGATCATCATTATGGACGAAGCGACTAGCGCGCTCGACAATGTTGCGCAGGCCAAAGTGACCGCTGCTATGGATGCTCTCGGAGCTACTCGGATCGTTGTGGCTCATCGTCTATCGACGATCGAAAAGGCAGATCGAATACTTGTGATCGTTGCCGGCCAGGTAGTTGAGCAAGGTACCTACGCGGAACTGTGGGCAAAGAATGGTGAATTCGCCAAACTTGCCCGACGCGACGTTACCGACTCCCAGGCAGATGTCATCAAACAGCAGACGCATCTCGAATCCACCGAAACCACATCCACCGATTCGCAAGACTCATCGCCCCCGACTGATTCATCCGAAAACGCCAAACCTCCCACGTCAGACTCGGATACTAAACCAGCCAAGACGTCAGCGACCTCCAGCATCACCAGCCACAAGAAAACCACCAGTAGCACCAGCCACAAGAAAACCTCCGGCGCCCACAGCCAGAAAAAGACCGCTAAATCTGAGAAGCAGCCCGAATCCCAACGCAAAACGCTCGAAGAGACCGATAAAACGACTACCCAACCAAAAAAATCTAAACCCGAACCAAAAGCCGATAAAGATAAGCCCGGGAAGACGACTCCTCCCTCCGATGAATCCAACAACTGACGCCTGGACACTTCACAACGTTTCCTGCACGATAGCGAACCGGCACGTTTTTTCCGGGGCATCTTTTACTATCGCTCGTGGGCAAGTAACCACTGTGATTGGTCCGTCCGGTGCGGGAAAGAGTTCGTTACTGGAGATTCTGGTGGGCTTTCGTGAACCGAGCCGAGGAAGCTTAGACAATGGCTTCGCTAAAGGCGATGTCATGATGCACCCACAAGTCTGGGAGTCTTTCAATGGACTCGATCGCGTTGCAAAGATTCAGGGAATGCAACCAGGGGAAAGTGGATGCCTCCTCATTGATGAACCCGAAAAAGGAATTGATTCGCAGTCGATCATGCGCATCCATGAAGACTTTGCTAACAAGGCGTCAAAGGGCAGCACCATCATCGTCGCCACTCACGACCACAGATGGGTAAAGACTCACGAAAACACCATCGTGTTGCGAAATGGCACGTGCAAACTCATCCCGGTCCCAGCCGTAAACTTTCTGGAAATCCAACAAGAAACTATTGAGCAGTTACGACGCTGATTCCGGCTTGAGATCCTCTACCAACTCTCGGGCACATCGCCCGACTCAGCCGGGTTTTGGGTGTTCAACAAGAACTCACCGATCTGAGGTTCAACGAACGGAGACAGCCCGGCGGCCTGAGCAAAAAGCTCACTATTCCCACCACCAACAGCACACGGTGCGAGACCCATCGCGGTTGCACATAAGTAAAACGTCTGTAGCAATACACCCGTATCCTTTAGGGCCACCGAGTAGGGAATTGATTCGTACTTATAGGTCAGCCGCATGATGCGAGCGGTAATTGCGAACTGCACATCTGCGATTTCTCCGGGTGGAGCTTTTCGGCAAGTGTCCACCGCGACTGCTTGCACCAAATCAGTCCACTCGTTGACGTAGATGAGCTGATGTCCGAGTGGATCGTAACGGTAGAGACCTCGCTCTACACCGCTTACTCGGTTAATCAAGAGATAGATTTCGAGTTCATAGTCAGCACCACCACCCGGGTAGGGCCGGTTACTGATTTCTTCATGTTCCGTACCGCGTCGACCACGAACGCGAGCGGCTCGAAAAAGGA
>PAAU01000029.1 GCA_002699445.1 Micrococcales bacterium
AGTGATTAAAGCTGCCCAGAACGAGGGAGTGCCGATATGGGGAGAGCTGGAACTAGCCTGGCGACTACGAGGCACTAATCCTGCGCCATGGCTGGCAGTTACGGGCACTAACGGGAAGACCACAGCCACACTGATGTTGGAGTCAATCTTGCGGGCCGACGGTCGGCAAGCGATCGCAGCGGCGAATATCGGGGTTTCTTTAGTGGACGCCGTCCTTCGGGATGATCTGGATGTCATTGCCGTCGAAGTGGGAGCGCAACAGCTGCCGTTCTGGCACACCGTGAGTCCTCTCGCTGCAGTGTGTCTCAACATCGCTGAGGACCACATCGACCACTTTGGTACTTTCGATAATTACCTGGCGGCGAAGGGGCGCGTTTTTGAACGCTGTCAGGTGGCCGCGGTATACAACAGGTCTGATGAGCGCACTCGTGATTTAGCTGCTGCTGCGGAAGTGGAACCGGGATGTCGTCGGCTTAGCTTTGGGCTGGATACACCGGGTCCCTACGAAATAGGCGTGGTGGAGGACCTCCTGGTCGATCGGGCCTTCGTTGCCAACCCGCAAGCCGAGGCAGACGCATTGGGTTCATTTGCTGATGTCCACCCATTCGCACCTCACAATGTGGCGAATGCATTAGCCGCGGCTGCATTGGCGCGGGCGTATGGTGTAGCCGCCGACTCGGTGCGCCGCGGTTTGCAGGAGTTTGAGCCTGCGGGGCATCGTATTGCCCACGTCGCCGAAGTCGATGGGGTCAACTATGTCAATGATTCCAAGGCTACGAACACTCATGCCGCGGCGACCTCGCTACTCGCCTATCCCAAGTCTGTTTGGATAGCGGGCGGCCTGGCAAAAGGCCAAGATTTCGATGACCTTATTCAGCGATGCGCAGACCGGATGAGGGCGGTAGTCCTTTTTGGGCAGGATCGTGCGGTTATTTCGCAGGCATTGGCCCGACACGCCCCGGAGCTACCAGTTGTGGAGGTGAGTACAACGGACACTAAGGCGATGGCAGAAGTGGTGACCGCTGCAGCTGACCTGGCTAGACCTGGGGATGCTGTCTTGTTGGCCCCAGGTTGTGCTTCCTGGGACATGTACACCGATTATGGGCAACGGGGAGATCTGTTTGCCCAGGAGGTTAACCGTCTGCTGGTTCCTGATCGAGAGGGCTAGGCATGAGCGTCACGGATCGCGGTCCAGAGGTTGATCTCCGCGGCCGACTGGGCAAACACCCCGCCAGTATTTACTACCTGATGCTGGGTTCCACTCTATTCTTGCTGGCGCTCGGTATGGTCATGGTCTGGTCGGCATCTGCCATTGATTCCCTGCGTGATACCGGCGGGAGCACGGACCTGTTTATGAAACAGGTCTTGTTTGGTGCCCTAGGTCTTATCGGAATGTTCATCGCCACTCGATTACCCACAACCACGGTGCGCGCCCTAGCTTGGCCGGTGTTGTTGATAGCTCTTGGGGCACTAGTACTCGTGCTGATCCCCGGGATCGGGGTTTCGGTTCACGGGCAGCAAAACTGGATCGAGTTAGGTCCGTTTCGCGTCCAACCATCTGAGTTGGCGAAACTTGCGTTAGTCGCGTGGGGGGCCGACGTACTCACTCGAAAATATCGACGGGTAATGGACTGGCCAACACTGCTGATCCCCATTGTTCCAGTTGCGTTAGCCATGATCATTCTGGTCGTGATGGAAGGTGATTTTGGCAATGCAATGATCCTGGGCATCATCTTGGCCGGGATGCTTTTTGCGGTTGGCGCGCCACTTCGTTTGTTTGCCTTCATGGGAGCCGCTGGCCTGGCCGGCGTGGCGCTGATGTCGGTTGGCGCGGAGTATCGGGTGCGGCGCTGGACGGCATTTCTGGATCAGGATGCGGACACGCTGGATGGGGCCTGGCAGGTTACGCAGGGGATGTACGCCATGGGTACCGGTGGCTGGTGGGGTGTCGGTATTGGTGCCTCCCGCGAGAAGTGGGGAACATTGCCGGCGGCGCATACTGACTTCATCCTGCCCGTCATTGGCGAAGAGCTGGGTCTGATCGGGACGCTCACGGTATTGGCGCTATTCGGGGTTCTGATTTTTTCGGTCTTACGCCTTGCGAAGGAAGCGCCCGATCGCTTTGTGCGGTTGTTGGCAGCCGGGGTAGGGACCTGGTTGATTATTCAGGTCATCACCAACGTGGGCGCTGCGCTCAAGATGTTACCCATTACGGGGGTGACCCTTCCGATGGTTTCTTACGGTGGGTCATCACTGTTGCCACTGCTCTTCGGTATCGGACTCCTGTTAGGCGCCGCGCGTCGCTATGCGGCTCAGGCGCGGGACGAGACCCGGGACGTTGGAGTCGCGTAGTGGTGGCGCGTCCGGCTCGCGTTGGAATTGCTGGTGGAGGTACTGGCGGTCATATTGAGCCCGCCCTCAACCTTGCGGATGAAATTCGACGACGCGACCCAGAGACATCAATTGTAGTTTTCGGGACCGAGCGTGGTCTGGAAGTCGAGTTGGTTCCAGACCGCGGTTATGAGCTCACCTTGATACCGCCTGTGCCGCTGCCTCGTCGGATCAATCGGGATCTATTCTCTCTTCCACGGCGACTGCGCGACGCGACGAGCAGAGCCCGCGAGATTATCGAGTCGGCGGAACTGGACGTGGTGTGTGGCTTCGGCGGATACGTTTCGATACCGGTCTACCTCGCGGCGCGACGGAGTAAGACCCCTTTTGTGGTTCATGAGGCCAACGCAAAGCCCGGTATAGCCAATCGAGTCGGGGCTCGACTCACCAAATATGTGGCGGAGAACTACGCGGGATCGTTAAGTCATGCCGAACGGTTGGGTTGCCCGCTGCGCGTAGATATTTCCGAGCTCAACCGTCTGGAACGGCGTAGTGAGGCCCGTGAATTTTTTGGGCTCACACAGGAAGGTCCCGTCTTACTGGCATTTGGTGGTTCGCAAGGAGCGGCATCTATCAACCGTGCGGTCTGGGATTCCGCGCAAGAAGTGTGTGACGCGGGCGTACAAATATTGCACGCAGTCGGGGCGCGGCAGGAAGACGAAGGACTCGCCTTTCGTGAGCGCAGTCCGGCCGACTACCACCCCCTCACCTTTATCCATCGCATGGACTTGGCGTATGCCGCTGCTGATATGGCGTTGTGTCGGGCCGGTGCGATGACCTGTGCCGAGGTTGCGGCGGTCGGTTTGCCAGCCGCCTATATCCCCTACCCGGTGGGTAACGGCGAACAGCGCTTTAACGCAGCGCCCGTGGTCGCGGCAGGTGGCGGACTAATAATTAATGACGCGGAGCTCAATTGTGAAGTCGTACTGGACCAGGTGTTGCCGCTACTCATGGACCCAGAAGCCATGCTCCGCATGGGTCTAGCGGCAGGTGGGTACGGGATCCGAGATGGCGCCGCACGATTGACGGAGATGGTCTCCGAGGCGGGGGAGTCGCGTGAGTGATCAACCTCAGACGGTGAATGACTTGGGTCGAGTCCATATTGTGGGAATCGGCGGCTCTGGCATGTCTGGGTTGGCGCAGCTATTACTGGATCGAGGAGTGGCGGTCTCGGGCAGCGACATTCGCGATTCAGATCGCATCGAGGCATTGCGGAGTCAAGGTGCGTCTATTCACATCGGTCACGATGCTGGTCGACTCGTGACAACTGCTGGTCCGGTACAAACCGTGGTAGATACTCCCGATATCCCCGACGACAACCCGGAAATACTCGCAGCGCGGCAGCAGCGAATCCCGGTAATCTCCCGCTCGCAGGCACTCGCCATAGTGATGTCGGATCACGAAGTCATCGGAATTGCCGGAACGCATGGCAAAACCACAACTAGTTCGATGCTCACTATCGCCTTACAGCGCTGCGGTTTGGATCCCTCGTACGCGATTGGTAGTGAGGTGTATGACCTAGGAGGAAACGCGCATATAGGGACGGGTGATCTTTTCGTCGTGGAGGCCGATGAGTCGGATGGCGCTTTCCTGCTGATGGATCCCCGTGCAGTAGTTGTGACCAACGTCGAAGCAGATCACCTTAATCACTGGGGTGAATACGACAATCTTCTGGCTGCCTTTGATGACTACGTGGATTTGGTTGCAGCCAATCAGGGTTTTGCTGTTATCTACGGAGATGAGACCGATAGCGCTAACCTCGCGGAGCGAGCTAAAGGTCGACAACTGGACGTAGTTACCTACGGTCAGAACTCGGGAGTTGACTACCGTCTCGAGGTCTCTGACCATCAGGCCGGCTACTACTCCTTTGACGTGATTCATGCCAAGCATCGACTCGGCACCGTAACTCTCTCGGTTCCTGGCTACCACAACGCCTTGAATGCCACTGCGGCGCTGACCGTATGCCACAGATTGAATCTTCCTCTCGATGAAGCGATCCTCGGGTTACGGTCCTTTACCGGTACCCGGAGGCGACTGGAGTTGAAAGGGGAGGTAACGGGGATCCGTGTGTTCGATGACTACGCCCATCACCCCACCGAGGTGGTGGCTACGCTGAGCGCCGCTCGTGAATTCGCGGGAGCGGGCCGAGTCGTTGTTGCCTTTCAGCCCTACCGTTACTACCGAACTGAGCTCTTCGCAGAAGAATTCGGTCAGGCGCTCGGTTTGGCTGATGACGTTGTCGTAATGGAAGTCTTCGACCCCGGTGACAAGCCCGTGTCTGGTGCGAGCGGACAGGTGGTGGCGAACCATGTCCGTTCAGAGAGCACTGGAGTTATTTTTGAGTCCTCCTGGGACGCAGTGGCGGGTCACATCGCTGATCGGACCAGATCGGGAGATATCGTCTTAACCGTAGGGGCGGAAGAAATGGCGATGTTGGGGCCAGAAGTTCTTGCCGAGTTGCAGCGCCGAGAGGCAGAGGGGGCGATCCCATGACAGTTCTGGTGGACGAAACCCCCGAAGTAGACGAGAACCCAGATATCGCATCCCCTGAGAATGCCCAGGGACGCGGATTCCGCCTCAGTCGGGGCAGATTGATCGTTCTAGGGGTCGCCGCCGCTGTGTTGACAGTTGTGATGGCCTGGATGTTTTCTTGGTCGTCGCCGATACCTGTGCGAGAGGTTCAGGTCGTCGGGTCTTTGCCGGAGTCGGTCGAAAAAATCGAGGCGGCGGCGGAGATCGAACTAGGCACTCCGTTACGAGATATCGATGCCGAGGCAGTGGTTTCGCGCGTTGTCGGCGTAGAAAGCGTCGAGGCTGCGGAATTGATGTACGAACGGCCTTGGACAGTATCCATCAACGTAACGGAACGCGTTCCATTCTTTATTCAAGGAGAAAAAAAGCAATGGCTACTGCTTGATCGATCAGGCGAGCCTATCCGAGAAGTGACGGGCAAGCCTCCGAAATTACCGGCTGTTTCCGGCGAACGAGAGCGTTGGCCCGAGCTAGTGACCGCTTTATCGGCTCTCGATTCTCAGATTCGAGAGGATGTCGCTCAGGCCGAAATCAGTTCGGAAGGCCTCATCAAATTCGGATTGCGATCGGATTCAGTTGTTGAGTGGGGACGTTCGCAACAAAACGAAGAGAAAGCTGTGGTCCTCAGCGGGCTCCTGCCTCGTCAAGCCGATGTCTTTGTTGTCTCCACACCCGAACGACCGGCCATGCGCGGTGACGTCAAGCTCCCCAAGAAGAATCGAGGTGGGGCATCAGGTCAAGAAGACGAGCCCCCGCCAGCAGAAGCTGAGGTCACGACTCCGTAGGGGTTAGTGGTGCACTTCGTGAGCCATTGCGGCATTTGACTGGGCTCTAGGGTTCGAAAAGTCCGCACCTTGAGTTGAGGTCGAGGAATTAGGTGAGGTTTTCCGGGCTGGTTTGCATGAAGTCCCTTGCACCTCTTGTGGGGTCTGCATAGGCTCCTGCCAACGTTGGATCACACGAATTGAACCTTGACTTGGGGTCGAGGTGTTGTGGGGCTCAGCGACATGGGGAATGACCCGGGGAAATCTGGTCCATCGATCGCTGCACAATGCGGCGAAGGGGAGGGAAGCACATGGCTGCTCCACAAAACTATTTGGCCGTCATCAAGGTCGTCGGTATCGGCGGCGGCGGCGTAAACGCTGTAAATCGCATGATTGAGTACGGCCTCAAGGGCGTCGAGTTCATCGCGATCAACACCGACGCACAGGCGCTGCTCATGAGTGATGCTGATGTGAAGTTGGACATTGGCCGCGACCTGACACGCGGCCTTGGTGCCGGTGCAAACCCAGACGTGGGTCGCCAGGCTGCAGAAGACCACTCTGATGAGATCGAAGAAGTCCTCAAGGGTGCAGACATGGTTTTCGTTACTGCCGGTGAAGGTGGTGGAACGGGAACAGGAGGAGCACCAGTAGTTGCTCAGATCGCTCGCAGCATTGGAGCTCTGACTATTGGTGTTGTCACTCGCCCCTTCGGCTTTGAAGGCCGTCGCCGCAGCACTCAGGCCGATACCGGTATCGAGTCGCTTCGTGGTGAGGTCGACACCCTAATTGTCATACCTAACGACAGGTTGCTGTCTTTGACTGATCGCCAGATCAGTGTGATCGATGCCTTCCGTCAAGCGGACCACGTACTTCTTCAGGGTGTTTCCGGTATCACTGATCTCATCACCACTCCTGGATTGATCAACCTAGACTTCGCTGACGTGAAGAGCGTCATGCAAGGAGCCGGATCGGCTCTGATGGGTATCGGTTCTTCCCGGGGCGAAGATCGCGCGATCTCGGCTGCTGAGTCGGCGATCAATAGTCCATTACTCGAAGCGAGCATCGACGGTGCGCATGGCGTGCTGATGTCGATCGCAGGCGGTAGTGACTTAGGGCTGTTTGAAATCAACGAGGCAGCCAGGCTGGTTTCCGAAGCTGCTCACCCGGAGGCCAACATCATCTTCGGAGCCGTCATTGACGACACGCTGGGCGATGAGACCCGCGTGACCGTGATCGCGGCTGGGTTTGACGGTGGACTGCCGAAGGCTAGGTCTGAAAGTGACAGTGCAGTCCGGTTACCCGAGAGTGAGACCGTCTCTGTGCGTCCGACCGGAGCCGAACAAGCTGCTCCGGCTCAACGTCCAGTGAGCACCGGTACGCCAGTCGAGCCAAAGCGGATCGTTTTTGATGAGCCCGACGATGGCATCGACATTCCTGACTTCCTGAAGTGAGTCCGTGGCAGACTCCCGAAGCCCCTTCGGGAGTCCGCTGGCGGTTTACCGGACGTGAGGGTGGCGTGAGTCAGGGCCGCTATGCGGAACTGAATCTTGGCCAGCACGTGGGCGACGATAATGCAGATGTTCGGCGTAACCGAACTCTGTTGGCAGAGTCGCTGCAAGTATCAGCCGACCGCGTCGCGGCGATTGACGCTGCGCATGGCAATAAAACAGTCGTTGTCGATCAGGGCGGCACCTTTGGGCAAGTAGATGCGCTCATCACGCGAGAGCAGGATTTGGGTCTCTTAGCTTTGGGTGCTGACTGTGCGACAGTGGCGCTTGCTGATCCGGTAGCGAGAGTTATAGGTGCAGTCCACTCCGGTTGGCGTGGTGTGGCAGCGGATGTAGTGAGTGTGGCTGTGCGAGAGATGGAGTCCCAAGGGGCGCAGCCCGAGCGAATGACAGCCGTTATTGGACCTGCCATTTGCCCCGGGTGTTACGAGGTATCAGAGGAGGTCCGCAATGAAGTGGCTGGTTCAGTCGCAGCGGCCGCTGCCGAGACTCGGATTGGTACCCCCGCAGTGGACCTCCAGACCGGTATCGCAGCCCAGTTACGTGAGGTTGGCGTGATGCGCTATTTCACTGACCCCACCTGCACTTATGAGTCGGAGCGGCTGTTTTCCTATCGGCGCGATGGTGAAACCGGTCGACATGGGATGTTGATCGCTTTAGCGGGGGACAGCACATGATGAATTCTGGCGGAGAACTAGATAGACGACAGGAAATCGAAGCGAACCTTGCGGCGCTGCAGCACCGTATCGATAACGCGTGCGCCACGGCCGGTCGGGATCCGGCAGACGTAACGCTCATCGTGGTCACCAAGACTCGGCCGGCCAGTGATGTCGCTCTCGTAGCTGATTTGGGCATTACCGACGTGGGTGAAAACCGTGAGCCAGAGGGCAGCCGCAAGCAGGCAGAGTGCGAGAACTTGCCGCTTACCTGGCATTTTATCGGGCAGCTGCAACGAAATAAGGCCGGCAAAGTAGCCCGCTACGCGGACGTGGTGCAATCGCTAGACCGTTCCGAACTAATCGCAGCCCTTTCGGCGGCCGCGGATCGCGCGGAGCGAGATATTCAAGGGCTGGTCCAGGTGGACCTGACCGACGGTGCAACGGGTCGCGGTGGGGCGACTCCGCAAGACGCCTTGTCGTTGTGTGAAGAGATCGCGGCTGCACGTAGGATTAAACTCGCGGGCTTGATGGCGGTGGCCCCCCTTGATGAAAACCCCGACACCGCCTTCGCGCGGCTGCGTGAGTTGCACGAACGCGTGCTCAAAGATTTCCCGGAGGCGAAAATGTTGTCTGCCGGGATGAGTGGTGACCTCGAAATGGCTGTATTGGCCGGTGCGACACATGTGCGCATCGGTAGTGCGGTGTTAGGGGAACGCCACCATGTCAAGTAACATCGGGTTGCGGGTATCGTCTCGTGACCCACAAAAATATGGGTCGTTGAGGTGTTCTCGGCGCTTCACTTCCCCGAGCGAGGAGCGAATATGGCACACGCGATGAAGCGGCTGGGTGTGTATCTCGGCCTAGTGGAGGATGATCCCCACTACACCCAAACAGGGCAGACCGACACCAGTCGCCCCCCGGTTGCAGCAGTTCGGGCTACCCCGGCTGCAGGCCCGTCTTCGGTGGCCACGCTGACACGACCTGAGACCACTCCCCCAACGGCCACGGCCTCGACCTCGTCGGTCCCGCAAGATGATGCTGATCTGTATTCGATCCACACCATTCACCCTCGTTCGTACAACGACGCTCGTCGCATCGGTGAGGAATATCGAGCTGGTGCGCCAGTGATTATGAACCTCACGGAGATGGATGACTCAGATGCGAAGCGCATCGTGGACTTCGCCGCGGGTCTAGTCTTTGCCAAGCACGGCACGATCGAGCGCATCACCCAGAAAGTGTTCTTGCTGTCACCCGCAAATGTCGACGTACGAGATGCCCCCGCGGTTCAGCAGGCCCGCGACGGTTTCTTTAACCAGAGCTGAGCCCCGCGGTCGTGATCTTCGGGATTCTGTCGACGATTCTCTGGATCTATTGGCTGATCTTAATCGGGCGACTTATCTTCGATTGGGTACAAGTTTTCTCGCGTGATTGGCGACCCCGAGGACCGCTGTTGTTGGTTGCTGAGGCGATTTACACCATGACCGATCCACCGCTCAACTTCTTGCGTCGCTTTATTCCGCCGCTGAAACTCGGGCAGGTCAGTCTCGATCTCTCGTTCTTGGTTTTGATCCTGGCGGTAGGCATCGGAGTGTCAGTGCTTGGCTCTTTGTGAGCCATCACGTTCCGGTCTTCCTACCCAGATCTAGTTCGTCACCCAAACCGTAAAGGTGTGATCACGATCAACGAATGATTGTGAACTCGGAATCGCTTCGCCCTTAACTTCAGAGACCTTAGTAGCTAGAACCTCATTTGCTATCAGGTCAACATTGTTGGCCACGGCATCTCGGACTAGCGAATGTTCACTTTGCCAGTGCAAAGCGATGCGGTCCGTAACGTTAAAGCCAGAGCTTTTACGAGCTTCCTGAACCACGCGAATGAGTTGTCGTGCAATGCCCGCTTGCTGTAACTGTTCCGTGAGCTCAAGGTCTAGGGCAACGGTGGCGCCGCTTTCAGTTGCCACGGCCCAGCCTTCCCGGGGTGTCTCGGTGATGATCACGTCATCCTGAGTCAAGGTCACAGCATCTAACTCCGGAACCTGGATCCTTGCCGAGCCATCGCTGGAGCGCAACTGAGCTACGAGTCCGTCTGGATCGAGTTCACGTATCGCACCAGCAACTTCCTGAGTTTGCTTACCGAATCGTTGACCGAGGGAACGGAAGTTGGGCTTAATGGCAACATCAACTAAATCCCCAGCCGCCGCGGCAAGCGATTTGATTTCCATAGTGTTGAGTTCTTCCGCGACCTGCTTGCGCATCTCATCGGGTAGTCCGTCCCAGCCGGGTGCCGCAATGAGCGCCACAGACAGTGGCTGGCGGGTTCCGACGCTGGATTCACCGCGGGCGGTCCGTCCCAGGTCTACCAGTTTGCGGACCAATAGCATGTGGTTCTGGATCTCCATATCGATAGAGGCGCTATCGGGCTCCGGCCAAGCGGCGAGATGGACTGAGTCAATCCCAGTGCTCGCTGCGAAGAGGTCCTGCCACACCCGTTCCGTGATGAACGGTGTCATAGGTGCCATAGCCAGAGTCAATAGTCGGAGGCATTCATGCAGTGTCTGCAGCGCTGCCGCATCGCCATCCCAGAATCGTCGGCGGGAGCGACGCACATACCAGTTTGATAGGTCGTCAATGTATTCACTGAGAAGTCGACCTGCTTGCTGGCTATCAAAGTGCTCGAGAGCCTCATCTACGGAAATAACCAGACTGTGTGCACGTGAGAGGGCCCAGCGATCCATCACATGCGTAGGTGGAATGTTGGTGGGCGAGGGTTCCCACTCAGAGGTTTGGGCATACAGCGCCTGGAATGACACTGTGCTCCAGTAGGTCGACAGCGTTCGACGCCACACCTCAGTGATCGCCTGATGACCGACCCGTCGCGCTTGCCACGGTGATCCGCTTGCCAACATAAACCAGCGGACCGCATCGGCACCATGCTCATCCATCAACTCCATTGGATTGAGCACATTGCCGAGATGCTTAGACATCTTCCGGCCGTCTTCGTCCAAAATGTGTCCGAGGCACAGGACGTTTCGGTATGAGGACTCATCGAAGATCAAGGTTCCGACTGCCATGAGGGAGTAGAACCAACCTCGAGTTTGGTCGATCGCTTCACATATGAAATCAGCGGGGTAGTTGGCTTGAAACTCTTTGACGTTTCGATGCGGATACCCCCACTGCGCGAACGGCATCGCTCCTGAGTCGTACCAACCATCAATAACCTCTGGTACTCGGACTGCCGTATCGCCGCAGTCCTTGCAAGGTAGCTCGACTTCGTCAATGAATGGTCGGTGTGGTTCTAGATCCGTGACGTCCTTACCAGCCAATTGAGACAACTCGGTGAGAGAACCGACCGCTGTCAAGTGGCCATCGGGGCATCGCCACAACGGTAGGGGAGTGCCCCAGTAACGGTCCCGCGAGAGTGACCAGTCGATATTGTTATTTAGCCAGTCGCCGTAGCGGCCCCATTTAATGTTTGGTGGAAACCAGTTGGTGGACTCGTTCTCGGCAAGCAGCTCATCTTTACGGGCCGTAGTTCGGATGTACCAGGCGGGTTTCGTGTAATAGATCAGCGGAGGATGGCAACGCCAGCAGTGAGGGTAGGGATGCTCGTAGGCCAGTTCTTGCAGGAGTAGGCCTCGCTGGTCCAGGTCCGCAACGAGGTCGCGATCTGCATCCTTGAAGAACTGGCTCCCGATGAGTTCTAGCTCGGGCAGAAATGTCCCGTCAGGTCGAATTGGGTTGACTACCGGCAGGTTATTGGCCTGTCCGACTGCTAAGTCGTCAACTCCGAAGGCTGGCGCAATGTGCACCAGCCCGGTCCCATCGTCGGTAGTGACAAAATCACCGGCGATCACGTAGTGCGCGTTGGGAATATCCACAAGGCCAAAGGGCGGTGAGTAGTGCGATCCGACCAAATCGGTGGCAGAGACTAGCTCTAGCTGCTCGGTGCCGTCGGGGAAGACCGTGCCCATCAGGCTTTCGGCCAGAACTATGGTTTCCCCGTCCTTGGTTCGAACGACCGCGTAGCGAGCGTCTGGTGAGGCAGCCACCGCCGTATTCGAGACTAATGTCCACGGGGTCGTGGTCCAGACTAGAAGGGCAGCCCCAGGATGACGATCCGCAATCGGGCCATCGACAAGCGGAAAACGAACGTAGACAGACGGATCGACGATGTCTTCGTAGCCCTGAGCTAGTTCGTGATCCGAAAGCCCAGTTCCACAGCGGGGACAATAAGGCGTAACCCGGTGGTCCTGCACGAGCAGTCCCTTGTCGAAAATCTGTTTCAGCGACCACCACACTGATTGGACGTATGACGAGCTCATCGTCCAGTAGGCCTCGTCAAAGTCGACCCAATAGCCCATACGGCGGGTCATATCGGAGAATTCATCGACATGGCGTAAAACTGATTCGCGGCACTTTTGATTGAACTCGGCGATGCCGTAGGCCTCAATGTCTTGTTTCGTGTTGAACCCCAACTCGCGCTCAACTGCCAGTTCTACCGGTAGCCCATGGCAGTCCCAGCCCGCATGGCGTGGGACGTAGCGACCTTTCATGGTGCGGTGGCGAGGAAAGACGTCTTTGAACGCCCGGGCTTCGATGTGATGGGTTCCTGGGCTTCCGTTGGCTGTGGGAGGGCCTTCGTAGAACACCCACTCCGGATTGTTCTCGGTTTGGTTCAGGCTCCGGTGAAAGATGTCGTTGTCCTGCCAGAATTGCAGGATGCCCGCTTCCATTTCGGCAGCGCGTTCGATGCGCGGTGCGACCTCTCGGTACATGAGTCCTCCAGGGCAGTGTGCCGGGAAGGGACGGGTAGGCGCTTTGCCATTCCCGCGGTACCACCCTTCTTGTCGCAGAGCGACCTCTTGGGTTCGCACCACTGCCGGTTCTATTAGGTGTGGACCGTTCTTCCGGCGACTCAGGGGCGATAAGGCGCCACGATGACCGCCGGACTTTCACCAACTCCGGTCGCTGCTCGGTCAAGTGCCGTGTCGACTGTCCCCATCCACGTCGTGTGGTTCATTAATAGTAGGGCACGCCCTCGAGTCTGGGTGCTTAGAGAGGGCATACCCGGGTGAACGTGACTACGCATAGTGATCGATATCACTCTATGAAATCCTTGCGTCCAAGTTTTCGATTCTCTATGGTCTGCACTGACCCGGATGGAGAACCATGGCAGGCAAGTCACTAGCGGCGAGAACGCGAGATGCGATGAGCAGGGCAACCAAGAAGGTGACGAAGCGTGGGGCGACCGGTGCCGAGACGACGACGCCGGCGAGAAAAGAAAATGGCGCGCGAAAGAAGACTGGCACCAAGACTGCGAAAAAGACCGTGGTGACTAAGAGTCCTAAGGCAGTTCCCGCGAAGAAGACAGTTGTGAAGAAGACCCCGGCGAAGAAGACCCCGGCGAAGAAGACCCCGGCGAAGAAAACCCCGGCGAAGAAAACCCCGGCGAAGAAAACCCCGGCGAAGAAAACCCCGGCGAAGAAAACC
>PAAU01000030.1 GCA_002699445.1 Micrococcales bacterium
GGACATACGTTTGGCAAGACTCATGGTGCCGCTCCAGAAGAGGGCAATGTCGGACGAGAGCCAGAGGGTGCGCCACTGCAACAAATGGGTCTCGGCTGGAAGAATAGCTTCGGCACTGGTAGCGGCGATGACGCGATCACCAGCGGCTTGGAAGGTGCTTGGACGCCGACTCCAACTGCGTGGGATAACAGCTATTTTGAAACGTTGTTCGCCTATGACTGGGAGTTGACTAAGAGCCCAGCAGGCGCGCATCAGTGGATTCCGAAGGGTGGCGCTGGTGCGGGCTCGGTACCCGATCCACATGACCCCAGTAAGAGTCACACCCCGGTGATGCTCACTACAGATCTTGCTCTACGTGCGGACCCGATCTACGAACCTATTTCACGTCACTTCATGGAACATCCAGATGAACTCGCCCAGGCATTTGCCAAAGCGTGGTTTAAGTTGACCCACCGGGATATGGGTCCTCTTTCGAGGTATCGCGGTCCGCAGGTTCCAGCTGAGCCATTGATCTGGCAGGATCCGGTTCCTGCGGTCGACTACAAGCTGGTCGATGATTCAGATGTCGAGAAGTTAAAGACCACCTTGGTGGAATCGGGCTTATCCATTGGTGATTTGGTGGGTACGGCATGGGCTTCCGCTTCGACTTACAGGAATAGCGACAAACGTGGTGGTGCTAATGGGGCGCGTATCCGACTTGCTCCACAGAACTCATGGGAAGTTAATAACCCGTCTGAGCTGGCCCGAGTGCTGCGGGTTTTGGAAGGTATTCAAGAAGATTTCAATGCCGCGCAGTCTGATGGCACCCAAGTGTCGCTTGCAGACTTGATCGTCCTGGGTGGCTGCGCTGGTATCGAGCAGGCGGCGAAGGCCGCCGGGGCGGCGGTCCAGGTTCCTTTCACTCCCGGGCGTACGGATGCGACGCCGGACGAAACTGATGAGGAATCGTTCGCCTGGCTCGAGCTAACCTCCGATGGCTTTCGTAACTATCTCGGTAAGGCGCATAGTCGTCCGGCTGAGCACCTCTTGATAGACCGGTCTAGCCTGTTGGGTCTCACTCCTCCGGAAATGACTGCTCTGGTTGGAGGGCTACGAGTGCTTGGAGCGAACCATGATGGATCAGATCTCGGTGTGCTCACGGATCGACCTGGTGTGTTGACGAACGATTTCTTCGTGAACTTGCTCGATATGGCAACCGTTTGGGAGCCGACATCGGATCAGGAAGAGACCTTCATTGGTCGGGATCGAGATAGCGGTGCCACCAAGTGGAATGGCAGTCGCGTGGATCTAGTCTTCGGTTCGAACTCTCAGTTGCGCGCACTAAGTGAGGTATTCGCTAGTAGCGACGGCCAAGCGCAGTTTGTTCGTGATTTCGTTGGTGCGTGGGTCAAGGTGATGAACGCCGATCGGTTTGACCTGAACTGATCGGATCTACTCCGAGGCCGGTCGGCGCTTTGCCCCGGCTGGCCTCGGTCTCACTCGGAATTCTGATGAGTGCGGCCCTGCCGCCATGCGCGCCAAGCCCCGGTACACCATAGTGCCCACACGACAAGTATGGGTTGGAAGAGCAACCGGACGGTACGGGCGACATCCGAGTCCAGGCCAAATGCATCGGTCCCGGTAATCAGTTGTGACACGTTGCCGGGAAAGATGACTATGAAGAACGCGGCTGTCACCCAGCCCACCGCGACCCGCTGGTTACGCAGAAATAGCAGCGCGACGGCCAACGAAATCTCCACCACCCCTGATATCGCCACGATGGCTTCTGGGAATGGAAGCCACGGTGGTACCTGAGCGAGAAACTCTCCAGAGTTGATGAAATGTCCGATACCCGCATAGCCGAGGCCGCCAGCCAGTACCCAACGCGCCACGCTGCGAATCGGTTGGGAGTTCGAGTTACTTTCCTTCGGCGGGGTACTCACGAGACGATGTTAGCCGGGGCGGAGGTCCATGTTGAGAGCAGTGGGCTTCCCAGCCGGCTGGTGTCACTTGCACAACCATGCGACGTCGACACCGTGGACAGAACCGCGGTGGCTCCAGATCAAGGGCGGTCGCGCAGCCAGTGTGAACAGCGCTTCCGATTGGTTCGCCACAGCGTGCACAAAAGGGATTGTCGTTCACAGGGTCTGGGAGAGCGCCTTGACCGGCATGCTGAGGTCAGACAACATCTCTAAATCCTCTGTAGCTGGGCGGCCAAGAGTTGTGAGGTAGTTCCCCACGATGACGGCGTTGATCCCGCCGAGCAGTCCCTCTCGAGTGCCAAGATCGCCCAAGGTTATTTCTCGTCCACCCGCGAAGCGCAGGATCGTACGCGGCAGAGCTAGTCGAAAGGCCCCGATAGTGCGCAGTGCATCGATAGCGGCCATCGTGGGCAGATCTCCAAAAGGGGTGCCGGGGCGCGGATTGAAAAAGTTAAGCGGGACCTCATGTGGATCGACCGACGCTAGTTGAGCAGCCAGTTCCGCTCGTTGAGCTTCAGTTTCTCCCATGCCCACGATGCCGCCGCAACACACTTCCATCCCCGAATCGCGAACCATCCGTAGAGTGTCCATTCGCTCTTCCCACGTGTGAGTCGTTACCACCTGCGGAAAGTAGGATGCGGCAGTTTCAAGGTTGTGGTTGTAGCGGTGGATCCCCATGTCCACCATGTCATCGACCTGTTCTGCCGTGAGAATTCCCAAGGATGCTGCCACATTGATATCAACTGCTTCGTGAATGGCAGCAACTCCCTCACGCAGTTGTGTCATCAATTTTTCATCAGGACCCTTGACCGCGGCGACGATACAGAATTCACTTGCCCCGGTGGCTGCAGTCTCTTTGGCTGCTTGAACCAAACCAGGAATATCTAGCCAAACCGAACGAACCGGTGACTGAAATGTTCCGGACTGAGAGCAGAAGTGGCAGTCTTCGGGACATCCCCCGGTCTTCAGGGAGACGATGCCCTCAACCTCTACCTCGGGGCCACACCAACGCATGCGTACCTCGTGGGCTAGCGCCATGAGGTCGGTAACGCGCTCGTCGGGCAGGCGCAGGATTTCCAGAATCTGCTCCTGATTCAACCCACGGCCCTCTTCCAAGACCTGCTGACGCGCCCGCTCAAGGATGTCTTGGGCAGGGTCGGGTGTTGCCGAATGGTTGGTAATAGTGTCGGTCACGGGATCCTCCGGATCTGAAACGTCTGTATGAAGTCTGCCGCATCGAAGCGGCCACCCAAAGCAGGGGATAGGGCCGATTCTGCCGCAGCCAGGAAATTCGCCGTGCTGAGGTGAGCGGCATCAGCCAGCATTGCACCGCTGATGGGAGCGCCGATCAGCGAGGCCAGATCTACCAGGTTGGTACGGCAGGCAAGATCAGGCTCGAGAGGCCAGGCCCCGATAACAACGCCCGCGCAGTGAAGTTTGCGATGTTGCAGTGCCTCAAGCGTGAGTGCCGTGTGATTGAGCGTGCCAAGCGCGGCATCGGCAACGACGACCACCTCGGTATCGATATGAGCCGCTAAGTCCTCCGCGATATCCGCGATTGTGGTGCCGTCTTCGTCAAAGCGAACGAGTAATCCACCTGCCCCTTCGACAAGTACCTGATCGTGATCGTCCGCGATTGTGGTGATCGCTGAGGTCAACTGCTTGCGGGCTAGCGGTTTGATGCCCCGCACTCTAGCGGCAGTTTCGGGCGCCAAGGGATCGGGAAAACGCTGCAGTTCGTAAAGGTCTTCGATGTCAGAAAGTCGAGAAATCTCATTGATGTCACCCGACTCTTGTGGTGTGATGCCGGTTTGAGCCGGTTTGACCACTGCCACCTTGTGCCCGGTATCTTTAGCGACTGCTGCCAAAGCTGCGGTGATAATGGTCTTTCCGACACCGGTTCCAGTGCCGGTCACGATGCGTACTGTCACGTTGTCCTTCCTTCGGCGGATTCTGCGGTCGACTGGGCAGTGTTGGTCGCATGCGCAGCAGCATGCTCAGCCGCTGTGACTGCCTGCCGTGCTAGTTGAAGTGCTCGAGAGGTCGTCAGGAGCTGCGCTTCGGTGAGATTCGCCCGAGCAGTTAGGCGCAATCTCGGTATCCCGTCCGGGACAGAAGGTGGGCGAAAGCACCCAACGAGTACCCCTGATTCTCGACACGTGTCGGCTGCTAGTACCGCCAAGGCGGAATCGGCTATGGGGGCGGAGACCACGGCCGCTGCAGGCGGTGGGGAAGACCAGCCGATCTCGTGCAGGATGCCTCGAAGTTGAGCTGCGACCACGTTAGCCCGATCCGAGAGTTGCGGCTCTTGGCGCAGCACCTGGAGGGCAACTCGTGCTGCGCCAGCGGCGGCAGGCACCAAGGCAGTATCGAAGATAAAACTGCGGGCCCGATTGATAATGTGGCTTCGCACTTCCGAAGTTGCGAGTATTGCGCCGCCCTGGGAGGCCAAGGATTTGGACAACGTAGCGGTTGCGATCACATCCGGTTCACCGGATAGCCCGGCT
Source organism: Micrococcales bacterium (assembly GCA_002699445.1). Classification (GTDB taxonomy): domain Bacteria; phylum Actinomycetota; class Actinomycetes; order S36-B12. Next base: position 4,469 of record PAAU01000030.1, read on the forward strand.
GCTGTAGTAGCGCCTTTACCGCCTGGTCCGACGACACCCAAGCTGTGGGCCTCGTCGACGAGCAAGGCAGCCCCCGAAGCTCGAGCGACGTGATGCAGATCTATCAGCGGTGCAAGGTCACCATCGACACTGAACACTGCGTCAGTAACGATGAGAGCTCTTGGCTGCCTTCGGTTGGCCAGCAGGTTTGCCACGGTTTCAGGGTCAACGTGTGGAGCCACAAGTACCTCAGACCGAGAAAGCCGACAGGCGTCGATGAGTGATGCGTGATTCCACTGATCGGAGATGATCAAGCAATCCGGACCAGCTAAGGCTGTCACCGCCCCTAGGTTTGCAAGGTAGCCGGAGCTAAAAACCAGTGCGGACTCGTATCCCATGAATGAAGCGAGGTCGGACTCCAGGTCCCGTAATAGTTCCGTGGAGCCGGTTACCAGCCGAGATCCAGTCGACCCGGCGCCCCAGGTGTCAGCGGCACTCCTGGCGCCAGCAATGACCCGTACATCTCGGGACAACCCGAGGTAGTCATTCGAGGCGAGATCTAAGGTGTCGGAAGCGGGTGAGCGATGGTGCAAATCGCGGTGGAGCGATGCCATGCGCCGCTGACGATCCTCTTCAGCCAACCAGTCGGTGAACTGAGTCATCGGACCACGGTATCGACAGCGTCAGATACGACTGAGGTCAGCAGGTCTAGTTCGGAATTTTCGATTGCCAGAGGCGGCATAAGCACAACTACGTCACCCAGCGGGCGAACCCAAACACCGTTGCGCCTAGCCTCCTGGCACACAGCGAAACCGGTCCGATCCTTGACGGATTCAACCTCGATGCCGGTCATAGTGCCGATCTGGCGAATCTCCTTGACCCCTTCATGAGCGGCCAATGGACGAAGTGATTCCGCCATCCGTTCACCGACAAGAGCGGCGTGGGCGACCGTCTCGCGTTCAGACATCAAGTCAAGGTTGGCTATTGCAGCGGCACAGCTCAGCGGGTTCGCGGTGTAAGAGTGACCATGGTAAAAAGTGCGGCCCGAAGTTGCGGAACCGAGGAAGGCTTCGTAGACCGGTTCTGCTACCAGGACCGCGGACAGCGGTAGGTATCCGCCGGTGACGCCTTTACCGCACGTGATCATGTCCGGTTGGATTCCCGCATGCTCAACAGCCCACATGCGTCCGGTGCGGCCGACACCGGTGGCTACCTCATCACAAATGAGAAGAACGTTGAACTCATCACATAGCTTTCTCGCCCCTTGAACAAAGGAAACATCATGAGTCAGCATGCCGCCGGCGGCTTGAACTAGTGGTTCGATCACAAGGGCTGAAACTTGATCGCCAGACTCTTCGAGAAGGGCACGCATCTCCTGCAAGACCTGGGATGCGCGTTGTTCGCGGTCTTGACCCGATTGCATCAAACCAGGAGACGAAACCATGGCGGTGGTGAGCAACAGTGGCCGGTACTTGTCATGGAAGAGATCAATGCCACCCACGCTGACGGAGCCCAGGGTATCGCCGTGGTAGCCCTCGGCTACATGCAGATATAGAGGCCGAATTTCTCCACGCTGCACATGCGCCTGATACGCCATCTTGAGCGCTGCCTCGACCGCGCTGGAGCCGTCACCCGCATAAAAGACCTTGGACAATCCGTCCGGGGCAGTTTCCAAAAGTCGTTCTGCTAGCTGAATGCCTGGCTCGTGTGTCAGGCCAAGAAACGTCGTGTGGTCCAGTCGATTCAGCTGCTGGGTAATCGCATCATTAATTTCGGGAACGCTGTGCCCATGCACGTTAACCCAGAGAGATGAGACCCCATCGAGGAACTGATTTCCATCGGTATCCCAGAAATACATACCTTCAGCGCGGTCGACGACCATCGGATCGTCTGTTGGCCAGAGCGACTGTTGCGTGAAGGGGTGCCAAACTGAACTGGAATCGCGTTGGATCAGGCTTCGAGTGTTGGCTCCGATAGAAGCGGACATGGCATATATGTTCGCAAAGAGACGTTGTCACCCCTACAGAGGGATGCTGTCGTGATCTCTTTACAACGGGAATTTCGCTAATTCACTCCGACTATTACCCAAGGTGTCGTCATCGGGCGTGATGAGCCCAAGATTTGCTGTGGCGCTCGAATGTCTTGTCGTGCGATTCATTTTACGGCGAGCCCGGCGCGATGACGAGCATGAATTTCTCGAGAGGTGCCCTCAGCAACCACCGTTTTCCTAAAGGGCCACTTCTCGTTGCCGATAAATCAATAGGCGGGGTTGACGGGAGGTAACGGAACATGTCTGTGGAGCAGCCTGCACCACCCGGAGTCGATCGTGAGCTCGTCTTGGGGGAAGGGGAAGAACTTCTCCTGGTCACTCAAGGACAAGAACTAGGCGGAGAACGTCCCACTGAGATAACGCTGTATGTTACGAGCGCTCGGCTGCTCACGCGGGCGCATTCGAGCGCCACAATTCGAGAGACTGTACTGTTTGCGGAAGCCCGAACCGCTCGTTTGGAGCGGCGCAGCATGATCACCGGTGTGGTCGACTTCGACTCCCGCCGTTTCATGGTTCCGCAGGTCCACGGAAGCCACATCATCGCGGCCCACAGCGAATACCTCGCGTTGTCGCAGCGAACCTACCCCTCAATCCCGTTCAGTCACCAGCATGATGTCGAGTCTGCAGTTTCTCTGATGTTGCGTGCCATGGAACCTGTCACTGAGCAGGAACAATTCCTCAATAGTTACCTGGCGCTACTTTCTCCTGAATCTTCCGCTGCAGAGGCAATGAGTGAGTCAATGTCTCATGAGGCTTGGTTATCTTTGAGGGATCGCGCAACTGACCGGGTTAGCGAGTTTATGACGCTCGTGGGCTACCTCTTGCGAAAACAGGAAATCGACGTCAGCAGAAGCCCAGCGAGAGGAATCCTGCCCACTTCGCACAGCTTTTCGCGAGCTGCGGCAGTGGCGTTAGGCGCAGGAGGCCTTCAAGCTGTCCAGCGAGTCAGTGGAGAAGTTATAGACCAGCGTGAAGCCGCCTACGCAGCAGTTTTTGGCTATGGCCTGTGCGTCTGGGGAAGTAACGCGAGGCCACCGCTGGCTTAGGTGCAAACTGTCAATCGCTCTTGACCGTCGCACCGCGGTTGGTCTTAATCGTGACGGTCTTGGGGTTGCCCCTCACAGTGACAGAGGCGCCTTCAGAAGCTTTACCCTTCGCAGTTTTGGCTGCGTAAATCTCAACATTGGCTGATTCAGAAGCCTCGACCGTGACGTCGTTGGCGCGCAGTCCGGTGTTGTCTATCGAAGCACCCTCCGAGGCTTCCAGACTATATGAGTCGATGTTTCCAGCTGAGTTCATTATCGCGTTCCCACGAACGGCCAGATTTTGAATCTTGGGGCTATTGACTCGCACATCAATCACGCCGGCTTCAGTACTTCCTGAGGTTCGTGAAACAACGAGAGTGCCGTCTTTCACCTTAGTGGTGACCGTTTCGTCAACCGCCTGAGCAACTTCAACGTTTTGAGGCACTTGGGCCTCGATCGCGACTCGAACTGTAACCCCACGATCAATCGATATCGAAGAGAACTTGGGTAGGTCTCGGTTGATGCCCTCTCCAGCTTGAGGCCGGGGGGATGACGTCGCGTCGTTTGCATCCGATGATGCGTCATTGTTGCCGCATCCGGTTAAGGTGAAGATGGCTACCGCGACAATCCCGGCAGCGGTGGTAAGTCGTCTCATGGCGTCCCTAGTTGTTGATGGCGCTGCCGACAATACTCGATCATTCGTCGAAACCAGTATTCGAATATTCGCCGAAAACCGCATTTCCTTGATGAATCGGCAATCAGTGGTGCACTGAACTACGCGAGCGGGGGAGGAATCAATCGCTGTGCGACTCAGACTGTTTATGAGGTGTGGGTTTTCCGTCGTTGCCAACCTCGCTGACGTGGACGCCGTAGCCGGTCGTTGCCCCCGAGCTAGACTTTCCTGGTAGTTCAGCCTCAATGTCGTCGGCAGTCGTCGCCCGCAGCATAAGGCTGCCTGCCCAGGTGAGTAGGACCACGATTAGCAGTCCGGTGACTATGGCAGACCAGGGATCCGGCAACACGGTGAATCGAAATACGACCCAAGCAGCAAGTGCAGCAGCAGGCATGGTTACAAACCAAGCAATAGCCATGTCTCTCATGACGCGCCAGTTAACTTTGCGTTTCGCCCCCACCCCGGAACCGACAATTGATGAAGACACCGTCTGGGTTGTTGAAATGGGTATCCCCGCTTGCGTGGCGCCCTCAATGGAGGCGATGGCTCCGATATTGGCGGCGAAGCCTGATGCTCGCGTTATTCGGGTGATTTTCAGACCCATCGTCTCGATGATTTTCCAGCCACCCCACACCGTACCTAGAGCGATAGCGATGTGGGCAGCGAAGATGACCCATGTGGGTGGCTCCAAAGATGAGGCGTCCTCGCCGGCCAGGTAGCCACCGGCAAAGAGAGTGGCCGCGACAACTCCCATGGTTTTTTGCGCGTCATTGGAACCGTGCCCCCAGGAGACGAATGCGGATGAGCCAACCTGGGCCCAGCGAAAGAATTCGGACTCCTCATCTACCTGCCAAATGCGTTGCACCAGTCGAATTCCTCGAATTGCTAGAAAGGCAATGACAAAGGCGATGAGAGGTGATGTAAATATTGCGACAACGGTCTTTTCAACTGACTCCCAACTCACGGCCGACCAGCCGCCAGCCGAGATGCCAGCGCCTACTAGTCCTCCGATTAGAGCATGACTCGACGACGAAGGTAGACCGAGATTCCACGTGAAATAGTTCCAAAAAATTGCGGCCAGGAGCGCCGCTAGGGTCATTCGAACTCCCAGTGGTACAGCTCCTGCGCCGACTTCGGGCAGCGAGTTGAGATCGACTGTTTTTGAAATGGTGTTGGCTACCGCCGTGCCGACAAGGAAGGCGGGCAAAAAGTTGAAGAGTGCCGACAACATGACGGCCGTCTTGGGTTTGAGCGAGCGTGTTGCTATGACGGTGGAGGTGGCATTGGCCGCGTCATGAAATCCGTTAGTGAAGTCGAAGAGTACTGCGAGTATGCAGGTGATAGCGACGGTGAAAAGAATTACGTCCACGCAATCAAAGTATTTCGAGGTTTTTCACTCGCCTACCTGAGACGAGAGATGTTTCCTAGAAGTCATCCCAATTTTGTATAGCGTCTAAGAAATTTGTGTTGCGTCCATCAACTCTTAAGCCGCAACGATTGTCACTTTTCTTGAGGAATCTAACGAAAGCGTCAACTTTGTCCTAAATGTCCGTTTTTTTGGGTCCCCCAGTTGGTGGGAAAGCCGCAATTGCCTGGAACCGATCAGTGGGGTGCGGCCGTCGGGTTGGCGTTGGAAGAAGTACGAACCGACAGCGATTATGGAGATTGTGTATGAAAACAGCAGCAGCGACCGCCTTAGGCTTAGTCGCGGGCTTGGCCGTAGCCGTACCGACGCCGGCCGCAGCGCACGGCAGTATCGACATCCCCGCATCCCGGGTTTTCATGTGTAAAACGGTTGTACCGGACCACCCCACCTGTGCTGGGGCCTGGGACGCGAACCCCCAAGCCCTGTATGACTGGATGGAAGTGAACATTGGTAACGCAGCTGGTCGTCACAAGGAGCTGATCCCTGACGGAAAACTCTGTAGTGCTAACCGGTCCAAATACGCATACTTTGATCGTCCGGCTCAAGAATGGCCAGCGACGACATTCAGGCCAGACGCTGACGGCAAATACACCGTTCGGTGGAATTCAACTGCGCCCCACAGCACCGCCTACTATCGCGTCTATCTGACAAAGCCAGGCTTCGATCCGAGTAAAAGGCTCGCCTGGAGTGACCTGGAGCTAGTGCATGACACTGGTAAGGTCGCGCCGGAACGCTCAACAACCATGCGGATGACGTTGCCTGATCGGGGCGGTCGTCACATGCTCTACACGGTGTGGCAGCGGGATGACTCGCCGGAAGCCTTCTACGCCTGCTCAGACGTCGCCTTCTCCGGTGACCCGAGCGTAGTGATGCCTGGTGTGCCTCCATCTGAGGGTGGATCTCCATCCGGTGGTGGCGGAGCAGATGATGGCCCTAGCAATGCGCCGAGTACCGAAATGGTGATTAATACGCCGAGTATTTCCAAGGTGAAGGTGCTGAAAAGAAAACGAGTCCGGCTCAAATGGAACGATGCTGGAGCCTTGCGCTACAAGTTGCAGGTGAGTAAGTTCGGACGTTCTCCCTGGAAGACGTTCGCGATAACAGAGAATACGAAGTGGCGTGGTCGCGTCAAACAAGTCCGTAAAGGTAAGTACCGTTTCTTCCGCGTAGTAGCGATCAATCCGTCGGGTGAAAATCCGCGTGGTCCAGTGAAGCGAGCACGGGTACGGGCGCGTAAGTAGTAGTCCATGACTATCGGCCATATCTGGCGGGAGCCGCGCAACCGACGTTCAGGGTCAAATTTCGTTGGTTCCCGCCGATCGGAAGATTGAATCATTTCGGACAATTCACCCAAATGATTCACCTATATGGAGGTAGGGATCCCCATCCTATTTCCCGAACTCCTTCTCATGGGTGCCTGGGGAGCACTAGTAAACCGTCCGCCGCCAAAGATCTAGTCCCTCGGAGAATCGATGCGAAGACTAATTTCCTTATTGACCACTACTACCCTCGTTGCTGGCTTAGCAGCCTTCGTCGCCCCTACACAGGCGGCGGCACATGGAAGCATGGATAACCCAGCTTCGCGGGTCTATATGTGTAAATTTGTGACTCCTGATGACCCCAAGTGTCAGGAAGCTTTTCAAGCTAATCCCCAGTCTTTCTACGACTGGATGGAGATCAATATCGGTAATGCCGATGGCCGGCACAGAAATCTAATTCCCGACGGCAAACTCTGCAGCGCCAATAGGGCCAAGTACTCCTACTTTGACAAGACTGGGACGGACTGGCCAGCCACCCCGCTGGAACCAGATGCCAACGGCAACTTCACCATGACGTGGACGTCAACTGCTCCGCACAGTACTGACTACTATCGGGTCTTCATTACGAATCAGGATTACGACCCCAACAAACCGTTGGCTTGGTCAGACCTTGATTTGATTCACGATACGGGGACGCTGCCTGGGAGCGCGACAACCTCTATGGAGGTTCCGCTTCCTGACCGCGAAGGTCGACACTTGATTTACACCATCTGGCAGCGCAATGACTCGACCGAGGCGTTCTACTCATGCTCCGATGTGCTGATGGGCAGTGCTGCGAACGGGGAAACCGTTCCGGATCCCGTTGCTACGCCAACGGTGGATCCTGATCATGACCACAATCATGAGGGTCATGAGGGTCATGAGGGTATGGAGTCGCCGGCGTCGTCGGAGTCTTCCTCGGATCCGCAGTCGAGTGAGTCAGCTTCGCATGATGGTCATGATGGTCATGATGGTCATATGGAGCCGCCGGCGTCGTCTGGTGATTTTATTGATATCAC
>PAAU01000031.1 GCA_002699445.1 Micrococcales bacterium
CGATGCAGCCGAACCAGAAGGGCGTAAGTCCGCCGCCAGGATTGACATATTTCTCTTGTAGCCAGCCAAACAAAATCATGGAGACATTGACACCGAAAATTGCGACTACTGCTCCGATGTCGGAAATGCCAACGATTTGGGCGATCAACACAATCATGATCGAGGAGCTCAGCGAGTACTCAACCCAACGGAAGTAGTTGTGTTTCTCCAGCAGTCCGGCGGCGTAGCGAGAGTAAAAAGCCGGACTAGCTACTAGGAAATGGAAGAGAGCAGACAACGCGAAGAAGGCGGCCACGCCCCAGGCAACGCGCACATCGATCAGCGTCACGGGATCGGACAAAGGAGTTCCGGGAGGTCCTTGCATGTATGCCGCAGTAATGGGCAGCGTGAAGTCGGTCGCGAGGACGAGGATGATCACCAGCTGTGCTAGATGAAAAAATCCCGCGATGACGTTCAATCGCCGCAATCGACTCACGGAATGCTCAGGCGCGCTAACTTCGGTAGTGGACATGAGTCAAGTGTGGATGAGCAAGGGCAATGACAACATTTAGACACGCTGAAAGGCTGCCCCAAATAATCGATGCTCAAGGTCTGTGGCGCTCGAATCAGTGAAAGTGCCACCTCCCGACACCAGACGATCCCCGAGCAGATAGTTAGATCAGATTTTGTCGGATGGGCGTGAGCTGGTGAGAGGCTTGGAGATCGCCCAGAATTTCTCGAGAATGGTCGGCAAGGGAGAAGGAATTGTGTGAAGAGAGAAGCCTCCGGCGAATAGGGCTAGAAATCTCACCACTCGCCACCGTCTCCGCTGAGCAGTGACAAGCACGCAACAGGTGTTTATGCTCGGAATGTTTGCGGGACACAGGAAGGCTTCCACATGGGACACTCCCACGACTCCGGTGCCGCCGATTCCATGGTGGGGGAGCAGCTGCGACGATTGCTCTGGCTTGTGGTTGGGATCGTCAGCGTTGGAACTTTGGGTGCAATGATTTTGTTGTGGCCGTCCGAGTCGCTTCCCGTCACTCCGGTTGGCGAACAGGTCGCCGGAGAGGTCTTGGAGTTAGGTCAATGTAAACCACCGGCTGATGAGTGTATCGAGGCCACAGTCAGGGTGGACGAAGGTCCACAAGCGGGACAGCAGGTCAAGTCCGACATATTCCAAGACGCAACTTCTCCTCAGATCGACATCGGCACAGCCGTCTGGCTAGTGGAGAACGAACCGGGCTCGGGGCAGTACTCCCTGAGTGAAATAAATCGTCAACCCGCGATTGTCTGGCTTCTTGTGATTTTTTCGGTCGCGGTAGTCGTCTTTGCCCGTTGGAAGGGCTTGGCTGCCCTCGCGGGCTTGGTCTCATCGATGGCGCTATTGATTTGGTTTGTTTTGCCATCGCTGCTTCTCGGCAAGGATCCGGTCGTCGTCGCCGCGGTAGGAGCGGCCGCCATTGCCATCGTTGCGATGCTTTTCGCGCACGGGCTGCACGTCGGAACCGCCGTAGCGATTGTTAGTACGGTTATTGCGCTGATCTTGACCCTCGCTCTCGCCTGGATTTTCACCGGATTTGTGAATTTAAGTGGCCTAGGTAATGAAGGCTCTTACTTTCTCAATCTGCAAGGTATGGACTTTGATATACGTGGCCTGTTTCTCGCCGGAGTCGTAATCGGTGCATTAGGAGTCTTAGATGATGTGACGATCACTCAAGCCGCTACGGTGGCGGAAGTGAAGCGAGCCGACCCGTCGGCTAATTGGTCACAACTGTTCGGCGCGGGTATGAGAGTTGGGCGCGATCACGTAGCCGCAACTGTAAACACTCTCGTTTTGGCTTATGTTGGTGCAGCACTTCCAACATTCATTTTATTGACCATGTCTGACGCTGGTTTATTGCAGTCGATCAGTAATGAGGTCGTTGCGCAAGAAGTCGTCAGAGCTCTGATTGGTGGCCTTGGGATCATCGGAGCGGTTCCTATCACCACGGCCTTGATGGCGGCGACCCTTGCCAGTGGTGACGGCGACGAAGTCACAGCCGATCACGATGACGGTGCGGACGGTCATTCCAGCTTTTGGGATGCAAAATAGGGTCCTGCGCTTAGGCGTAGAGGTCAGCTACCTGTCGGCGCACTGGATGCAATCCAATCTCGTCCAATGGCGTCTGCTGCCCGGATTGCGTCGGCCACGTCCACGGTTGTGACTCGAAATGGTTCGTGATGGATAGTTTCTCCGGCGGCGACTGTCCGGTCTGCTATCTGCCGTATCTGATCTGGGGACGGTTCCTTGAGCCCAACCTGAGTGAGCGTTATTGGCAGCCCGACAGAGTGGGCTAACTCCAGGACTTCGTGAAAATCCTTGGAGGACCGATCTTCCAAAACGAACTGAGTGACGAGTCCAAAGGAAACCTTCTCACCATGCAGAAAGTCACGAGTCTCCGGCTGGGTAGTCAGACCGTTGTGCACCGAATGCGCCGCTGCAAGTCCACCTGATTCAAAGCCCAAGCCAGAGAGCAGTGTGTTCGCTTCAATAATATTTTCCAGCGCGGGTGTGACCGAATCTATGTCAGATGCTGCAACTGCCGCTACTGCATTCTCCTTCAGAAGTTGGTAACACAACTTTGCCAAGGCAGTACCGGTCTTGGTTGGCTGGCCATGAAGCTGGTTCTCTGACCCAGATCGACGGACCGTATCGGCTTCCCACCATGTAGCCAGAGCATCACCAATTCCTGATACCAACAGTCGAGTGGGAGCTTGGGCGATCACTGTGGAGTCGACTAGAACCAGTTCGGGATTGGACTTATAGAACCGATACTCCAGGAACTCATCTTGGTCCGTATACAAAACTGACAAGGCAGAGCATGGAGCATCGGAACTGGCCACGGTGGGACAGTTCACTGCAGCGACATCGAGGGCATCGGCTACCGCACGCGAGGTATCGAGAGTCTTGCCGCCCCCGACGCCAATGATGGCGGTGGCTTTCGCGGATCGAGCCGCGGACGTGACGCGACTTATTTCGGCAGGTGAACATTCGCCTGAAAATATTTCGACGCTGAACTCGATGTTTGCCCGATCCATCGTCGATGTCCAAGTAGAAGACAATAGTCGGTGAGGAGCCTCGGAACTCAAGATGAGTACAGGTCCAGTAATGCCGATTTGCGACAGTTCAGCACCCAGTTGTTTCGTTGCCTCTCGTCCTTGAGCGTAGCGAGCTGGAGACTGTAGAACAGCGAGCGGATGAGTCACCTACGTGATGCTACTCATGTGTCCTACTGTTGCCAGTCGCATAGGAAACACACGGATGGGAAGATTCGGCGAATATCGCGTCGCATCAAGACGGTGCCGGGTAGCGGGTAGCGGGTAGCGGGTAGACGATGGAGACAAGACCGGACAACAGTTATGTATCGACTTAAACTCTTGTAGTTTTTCGTAAACTACTTGTGAGGGAGGCGCTTTGTCGGAGTCTGGCGTTCCCATCGGGCCGCAGGGCAGAATCACAAATCTTGACGCGATACGTGGCGTAGCTGTTCTCGGCATTCTGCCGATGAACGTGGTCTCGTTTGCCCTGGTTGCCTCTGCCTACGCGAATATCAGCGCGCCCGGCACCGAGACATTGTTGGATTGGGCAATCGCCATTGTGGGTGAAGTGTTCGTCGACCAGAAGTTCATGGCACTATTCTCCATGCTTTTTGGAGCTGGCATTGTTCTGTTTTTTGAAAGGGCTCGATCCAAGGCACAGCATCCTGTTTGGCTAAGTCTGTGGCGGAACTTTCTACTATTAGTGATCGGATTGCTCCATGGACTGATTTGGCAGGGCGACATCTTGGTGCTCTACGCCATTCTCGCCCCCGTCCTATTGATTCTGAGGCGCCTTCCGAGTTGGTTGCTATTGGCTCTCGGTGCTGGGGTGTATGCATTGTCACCTCTTGTCTTGCTGCTGGGGCAGTACGCAGTTTCCCAGCCAGCCGATGTTGCCGGCTATTGGGTAGAGATTGAACCCCGAAGTGAGCTTGCCGATCTGGTGATGGTTGCGGACGCTTTCCTCCGCGCGCTTGGTGCGATGCTCATCGGCGTAGCTCTGTATCGTTTGAAGGTTTTTCAGGGGGAGCGCAGCAGCGAGTTCTACAGACGATTGATGATTTGGGGGCTAGGCGTTGGCTTGCCGCTATCCCTTGTCGGAGTCCTATGGGTGATGACGGCTGACTTTTCAGTCGAAGTGGCTTGGGTCGGAGGAATTCCGAACACAATCGCCACCGTTCCGATCGCTTTAGCGTATTTAGCCATCATTGTTCGTTGGAATTCTGCCTCATCGTCGACCGCGCGCCGGGCGATTCGCTCCGTTGGACAGATGGCACTCACAAACTATCTATCGCAAAGCGTATTAGGAGTGTTGACCTTCAGCGTTGTGTTGGTCGATGTTCCAATATCGCGGACGGGGGCCGCGCTATTCGTGATCTCTGTGTGGCTGTTGCAGCTGAGCTGGTCGCCGATATGGTTGCGGAAGTTTAGATATGGACCGGTCGAGTGGCTATGGCGTTGCCTGACCTATCGCAGCTGGCAGCCGCTGCGACACGAGTCGAGAACCTCATCTGAAAAGTGACATAGCGAGCCCTGCGAACTCTACGACCAGTTTGAGTTTTTTGGGAGGACCACGATAGGAGATGAGGTCGAGTTGTGTTGGTTCTGTACCTAATCCGCTAGTGGTCCTCTTCGGCAGCGACAGCTGCCCTCATCTGTTTCCCTGGTAGCGCTGTTGCGGGTGTATCTAGGTCGCGCAAATACCGACCCACTACAAAAACCGCATATATTAGCCAGAGAATCATTCCCACGTGAAGTACGTCGTTTTCAGAAAAGTAGAACCCTTGACCGCTATCCCAGAGAATCGCTGTGATTCCAGCTGCGTAGTAGCCAAAGTAGGCGATCTGGACTACGACCAGCAAGATTGCGGCCCACAAAATCGCCTTGTACATCGGGTCGCGAGTCTCGCGATAACGGATCATTGCCAGTAAGAACACCGCAACAAGTCCCGGGAGAGCAAAAAGCATTAGCAGCTCAAACGAGAGGAGTGGCTTACTCGGTAGTGCCACTCCAAAGGTTGCTACGACCAGATAGGCAACAGCATTAATGATGGCGTAGCTAACGAGCCAGGTTCGGGTCGGGCTTCTTGTACATGCGTAACTGATCGCAATCAGCATGACACTTACGCTGACTGCTTGAGAAATGCTGTAGCCGACCTCAAATCCATTTGTGAACAGACATTGATCTCGCCCGACACACTTAAGTTCATACCCGAAAGTTTGGAAGCTGATACCGGCTGCGGCAGCCCCAAGCCCACCCAGCACTAGTGAGATACCAAACCAAGTGCGCGAGCGCTGACCGCGTTGAGTTCCGAGAAAATATATACCAGCCGCGATCCACAAGGCTGCGAGTAGGAAGACGAGAGCTGAGCCTAGGGGCTGTGTGAGCGTGGCATTACCTACCGTGAAGCAGGGTTGCTGCTCACACCACTGCGTCGGGGTAATCGCAGGCTCATATTGAAGTTCCGAAAGTCGCCCGCACCCGGTGATGGCGGGAATGCATAAGGCCAAGAACAGAACTGCTCTTCTTTGCCTACGCGGCTTCACCATAGTTCTACAGTCTCAGTTTTGACTTGGGTCGTTGGGGAAACGTCGGTTTGCGGCGATATCTGGATGGCTTATCAGCACTAAACAACTCAGCACGTGAAAGAGTAGGAAGCAGATCGCTGCGAGAGCTTCAGCAGCTGTTGCCTGATCGTGGGCTGAATGACGGCGGAACTCCATGGGGCGTCGGGCTAGCGTGAACCGCAGGATCGACGCTAGTGGTGCTGGCGTCAGCGAGGTCAAGAGTGCGGCTAAGGAAGGGTGTGCGGTATGACGGAGATTGACGTCAAGGGATGCCAGTTGTTTGTGACTGATACCGGTGGTGAGTTGCCACCCGTCGTTTTCCTTCACGGTTTCCTCTTCGATGGCCGCCAATTTGATGCCCAAGTCGCTGCACTCAGCGACAACTATCGTTGTGTGACGATTGACTTTCCTGGTCAGGGGCGCTCAACGCTGTCCACCGTGGGGTATAGCACGGAAAATCTCAGCGCCATGATGGCGATGGCCATCGAGCAACTTGGTTTAGGCCCTGTTCACCTGGTGGGTTTGTCCATGGGTGGTTTTGCCGGGATGCGGATCGCAGTGCGCCGGCCGGACCTGTTGAGATCTCTCACGTTGATGAACACGAGTGCACAGCCACATGCGCGCGCGAAGATGCCTAAGCAAGTGCTTCTCGCCTCGGTGGCTCGAGTCGCTGGAGTGGGACTGCCGCCCGTTCTTGACGGTGCCGAAGACGAAATGTACGGGATCGGATTTCGAACGGATCCCGCATCTGCCGCTTTGCGTCAGACTTGGCGAGATCGCTGGTCAGATAGTGATCGTTCTGGTCTATTCCATACCTTGATGGACATGATGCGTCGTTCCGATTTTCGACCTTCACTGGCGCAGATTAATGTGCCGACGCTGATTATCTCCGGCGGAGTTGATGTCTCGCTGCCGCCTGAACATTCGCGAGAGATGCATGAGCTCCTTTCTGGCTCTCGCTATGTCGAGTTAGCGGAAGTGGGCCATAGCAGCGCGGTTGAGGAACCCGCTGAGGTGACCTCTGTTCTGCGTCAGTTCTTTGCCGCGGTCTAGGGCGCTCCTATCACCGGTTCCCGTGATCTCAGGCATTCCTTGAGGCAAGCAAGTTGATCGGTATATCAGTTTGGCCTACGAAAGACTGCGAGCAGTCAGCTGGAGTGGCTGATAGAGGGCACCAGAATGTTCGAGGTCACGCTGAGCTGAGGCCAACCAATCAAGAATGACGTCCTGATGAATTACTGCTGGGAGGGCTGGTAGGCCGGCGGCGAGATTGATGGCCGCCTTATTGAGGAGGAGTTGTGTGCCGCGACGGTTGCCACGAGAGTCATGCGTGATGGCAACGGCTAGTTGGGCGAGCCCCTTCCACCCGAGTCTTTCCGTTTCGGGACATGACTTCCACAGTTCTTCCAAGACCTCGTGAGCCTGAAAAGGGAGTCCGCGATCTAGTAGTTGTTGAGCCAAGCCGACGGCAATCTCGGGATCAGTGGGTAGCGGGTCGGGTAGGGGTGGAGCGCCAGTCTGTCCGTAAGGAAGCGGGCGCCCTAAAGAATCTCGAGGGCGCGCTTGCTCGGGCGCACCGTCCTGATTTCGATCCCTCGGGGGGGTGGTATTTCGTTTCATGGCCAACGCGGGTCGGCAATCTCTTGGTCACAGAGCTGGTAGCCCCACTCGGTGGGCTCCAGCGAAATCTCAGAACTCTCAGTTGTCTCGTTCGCGGTGATCAGTGCTGCATCAATTGCGGCACCATCGGGGGGTTCACCAGTCGGTACCGGCTTGAAGATAATTTTGTCACTGACCGAAGCTTTCGTCGGCACATAGAGTCGGCCACTGGTATCAGATAGAGCGCTGGGGGTTGGTCCTGTTCCAGGCGCAAGCAGTACCGTCACTTGAAGGTTCACTGTGCCGTCGCCAGTGAAGCCGCATCCGTTGCTGCGGACCTTGACGATCTCTCGTTGCTGAGAGGATGGCGCCGTTGTCTCCTCAGTGATCTGAGGTCGACTGGAGTTGTCCGGAGTGGAACTGGGGCGGTCAGATGCTACGTCGGGAGTGGCGGACTCAGTGGGAGTGGAGGAGTTAGAGGTCGCGGGTGCAGTCGCAATCGGACTGGGTTTGGCTTTGATGACCTCTCGGGGTTTTGCGGACCGTCCCGTGCCAACGGTGGTCGTGGCGGCAGGTCCCCGTTCCCCATTGGCGGCGGCAGCAACCTGGATGCGATAAGTCAGGCCGGGCTTGATTGATGGATATTGCACCTTCGTTTCGGATACGGCACGCCAAGCGCCGTCGATGGCAACCTGGTACCCATCGGTCGCTCCTGAAACACCGAACCATGACACGGTTAGTCCATTCGACGTGAGTCGAGCGAAGAGCCCTTCCGGCCGGGTGAGTACTTCGTTAGTCATTCGTTCAGGCGCTTCTGGGCCGCTCGTAGATGCGGTCCCCTCCAGTTCGTCAACGGGAGTGGACAGTCCGGGACTATCGACCGGTGAACATGCGGTAGTGGCAAGAGCGCAGACCACGGCTACTGCCGTGGAGATCTTCACGCCGAATGACACCACGCATCCATTGTGGAACGTTTTGAGCACACAGATGTGGATTTCACCGGATCGGCCCCGCAGAAGTGAGGTCGGGTATAGCGTCGCCAGAGTGGATAGCATCTCCAATGTGACGTCGTGGAATGTTCCAGGGGACCTTGTCGATACAACTGTCGATGATGCTCTCGGCGACAGCGATATGGTCGATATATTGGATCGACTGAAACGCCGGGAAGTCAACGACCAGGAATTGCGGGCCGCTTCTTTACGTCGGGCCGAGTTGGCGGATCCGGCCCTAAACGCGCTGACGACGTGGATTCTGCAGGAAAGAGACGACGCTGATCGCGCAGGTCCTTTCTCAGGTATTCCAACTGTGATCAAAGACAATGAAGATCTGACCGGCTTGCCAACAGTGATGGGTTCTATGGCCGTTGAGTCAACTCTCGCTAACGGCAATGCACCCTTTGTTGCTCAGTTGTTGGCGCTAGGTCTGCAGCCGGTTGGGAAAACGACCATGCCGGAGTTTGGTCTTACTGCAACCACGGAGTCCACCCGTTACGGAGCCACTCGGAATCCATGGGACACCAGTCGGTCGACTGGCGGGTCTAGCGGCGGTTCTGCCGCATTAGTAGCGGCAGGGGTGGTTCCTATTGCCCATGCCAATGATGGTGGTGGGTCGATTCGAATTCCCGCGTCCTGTTGTGGCCTGGTCGGCCTGAAGCCATCGCGGGGTCGCCTTATCGATGCTACTGAGATAGAGCGACTACCCGTCAATATCGTCACCCAGGGAGTTCTCACCAGATCCGTCCGCGACTCGGCTCGGTTCTTTGCCGAGGCCGAACAGCTCTTTCGCAACCCTAACTTGCCGCCGGTGGGTGATGTTCGATCCCCAGCGCAGCAGCGACTGCGGATCGGTGTGGTGCTAGATTTTGAAGGTCGGGCAGTCAGCGACGATACCGTCGCGGCAATTGCTCAGACCGTCGCAACTTTGCAGGACTTGGGCCACACGGTTGACGAGATAGCGTTCCCGTTCTCACACCAAGATGGGCGCGACTTTCTGCGTTACTGGGCGCTACTCGCTTATTCAATGCGCAAGTTCGGGGATCAAATTATTGGGCACCCCGTGGATGGTGCGCGAACCGAAGGATTCACCAATGGGCTAGCGTCTTTACTGTCCTCGATGGTCGAGCGGATACCGATGTCCCTATGGCGCCTGCGTCGTTGGACTGAAGTGGCTGACGCTGGAACGGGCTCTTACGATGTAGTTCTCACCCCGGTACTGGGACATGAGCCCCCGCCTATTGGCTACTTAGGACCTGATGTGGATTTTCGAGTTCATCTTTCGCGCCTCCTTCGCTGGGCCGGATTCACGGCGATGAGTAACGTAACCGGAGCCCCGGCGCTGTCACTACCTTTGGGGCGATCTGAATCAGGGGTGCCTATTGGGATGCAGTTCATGACAGCAGTAGGCCAAGAGCGTCGATTGCTGGAGCTAGCCTACGAGTTGGAAGAGGCTCATCCCTGGCGTCGAACCCCAAC
>PAAU01000032.1 GCA_002699445.1 Micrococcales bacterium
CCAAAGCATGAAGATAAGAGCCGTCACTGTTCAAGTTCGAGTTTGCATCGCCGACGTTAATATCTCCATCGGCATTCTCCACGAAGCTTCCAACTAGACGCCCAGCTGCAGTCTTCGCGCAATTGAGCGTCGCCCCGTTGTCGAAAAGCACGGCCGACTTGGGAATGAGTGGTGAATTGAGCATCACCATGCCTTCGGTGACGGCGAACTCGGATATCTTGCGAGCGTGGACTCCGACCAAGTTAGAGTCGCTGATCTTGTTGAGCTCGGTGGCGTACTCCAAACTGCCAGGTGCCCACTTGTTGGCGTCGGTGCAAAACGCTAGTGAAGAACACTTCTCGGCGGTGCACATCTCCGACTCCGATACACCGTTGCTTGCACAGCATGCCGAGCACCACAACCGGCCGCACTCGCGCACGCACACGTTAGCGGGAAGCCCGGTGTGGATCGGGCAACACGGTTCGCCGTACTTGCGGTTGATCACCACTTGCTCCTTCGACGCCTTGACCTCAGACTTGACGTCGGTGAAGACCTCCGAACTCTTAGCAAGCGCCCCGACCACCGTCTCGCTCCTATCGTCGGAGATCTCGGCGCCACTTGCTCCCTCCATGAGATTCTCGGCAATGGGAGATAATGGACTGCTGTCGCGCGAGCTCGTATCTTCTTCTTGTGTCGATGAGTCCGACTTGGAGGTGCGGCCCACAAGAGTATGGCTAGCAGTTGTCGATGTTGACCTAGGGTTAAGCACCATGGGATTGACTGTAGTCGCGCCCGCGCCTCCACCTTGCACGCCATCGTCGTCGGTGCCGTTCAGCGTGTCGTTGCCTCCAGTGCTTGAAGAGCGCATAGATAGGAGGACTCCGGTGGTTGTAATACCAACAAGCCTTGACACCATCTTGGAGAGAAAGACATCCCGTGCCTCCATAAGCCGTAGGCGTAGCCGATTGAGCATGTTGCGTGCCTCCGGCTTGAGATTCGGCCACACTACGTAGTAGGCGAATAGGAGCATCGCACTTATTTGAGAGACGGTGAACTCGGAAAGCTTCTCGTGCACCGCTTGCCACGACTTCATGAGCATGTGCAAAGCCAATTGCCTCACCGTGATTTGCTTCGCCTTCTCCGCCTGTTTGCGCACGACTCGTTCTTGACGGAGGCCTTTTGCGCCGGCCTCCATGACAAGCTCGACGCTCGTCTTCTCGTCGTCGTCGTTCTTGGCCTTCTTGCCGTTAGTCTTTGACGTCGGTCCGCCGGCGGCGCCGCTTGAAGTGGCGGAGACTGCCCTAAGCTCCTTCAAAGCCGTGTTGACTACCGGTGTGATCGGTGGAAGGCGAGCTAAGGCAGGGTTGCTGGCCGGAGTGGCGGAGGCGAGGGAGTTGCTCGGTGTCATGCTGACGATGGCGGCATCGACGGCAACAGTCGTCGCCTCTGCTATGGCATTGCGAACTGAATCCGAAATGGCTCCACTGCCCGCATCGCTCTCAGCATTTCCACCAAAGATATTGCCGAAGATAGGAGCGGCTACTCGTACTTCTTCATGCATCTGACCTTCCAGCCAAGAGTTGAAGTCGTTGTCGTCGCCGCCGAGCATATCTGAAATGCCAGTTAGCACGGGTGTGGCTTGGCGCCCGAATCCCCGACCGCGACCGCGACCGTCGCGCCCGGATCCGCGCCCACGGCCACCTCCTTGCGAGTTGTAGCCGCCGGCTGGTGGCTCGACATGGAACTTGACTGACTTGAGCGAAGATAGCGTAGGATTGTCTTTGATATGCAAGCGTGCGCCGGTAATGTAGCGACACTGCATATCGCGCGAGAAGTCTGACCCGTCCCCGATTTTGACCGCAGTATTGAGGCACGGGCAAAGCTTGATGTTGGTCTTTGCCTTGCAGCCGAATAAGTCGCAAAACGTGCAGTCATTGTCGGCTGAAGTGAGTCGAGGGAGCCCACCTATAGTGAGTAAGTCGCGCTCGCGACCGGGGCCAACGTCAGTCATGCCGAGCACCTTCCCGTACCCGATCAAGTCTTCAATTGTGGACTGCACATCGGCCAGTTGCGATGCGTTCGCGTATACCTGTTCTGCAAGTCGTACTCGCACGCGGACGACATTCGCTTCGGGCGGGCGCGTCGGCATCTTCTCCAGCATGAGGACGTAGTAGGCGTTGAGCTTGACCACGTTGTTCTTGTCGTTATCACCGATTTTGCACCAAATGCTTAGTGCGTCTACCAAGGTCTTTAGCATCTTGGTAAGAGTCATGTTGATATCAAACTTCATGGCCTGCAGCTCAGCTCGCAGCCGTATCTGACGTTCAGGCGCACGGATGTCGTGCTTGGAGCGAAACCACTGCAAGAGACCATTGCCATCCCGGACCGTACCCGCAGTGAAGTTTTCCATTATGTATTCCATGTCTATCGTTTGCCACTCGCCAGTTGTGGTGATTGATGGAGCAATAATGAAGAAGAGTTTCGTGTTCTCCTCTTGGTATTCGCGTAGTGCCTCCTCGTAGCGTTCGTCGACAGCCTGAGAAGACAGGTTGGTGTTGAGCCCGTTGATCGCTGCCCGTGTGGGTGGCTGACCCTCTGCCACCAACTGCGTGAGGTTGTTCATGCCCACGACGTTGTTGAACGCAACGTTCCAATGTACGAACTGCGTTGTGCTCGCGTTCCTCAGCGAGATACTCGGCAACACAAGAGCTCCGGCTCCACCGCTTCCCAAACCAGAGACCGTGTGGGTAAGCCCACCCGGAACCGCTACCATACGAGCGGCGGCCGTGGGAGTGCCTTGTTGCGAGTATATTGCGCTCGTGGCGCGCACCTCTCCAGGGGTGCTCATTTCCATTGGTCGTGAATCTATGCTCTTGGCAATGCCACGCAACAAACGACCGACAGAATGGTGCCACAAGTCACTGACACTAGGATAAACAGCTAATGACACACACAGAGTTTAACAGATATGGTTCGGTATCTGTTACCCCCCCTCATCAGTGCTCGAGCATTCTTATCTGATGAACAGCCCGTTAAGTCGGCTGACGAATAGTCGAGCTCCTGATGATCTAAACACGCATGTGGCTGCAAGCAATATGTGAATGCTACGTCCTGTGTCCTGGCGTAGGCCAAGTAGCAATAATCACACTGCTTGTGTGGGTAGTAGTGCACCTCTCGAATGTTATGCACATATTATCCACTAGAGGCCGATTTGAAGAAGGAAGTTCTGCTTTTCCTTTTTCGTAAGCACGGCTGTTGTTGTCGGTCCCTTTGATCGGCTTTCTTTCTCAACTGGCGGCGGCGGCTCACCCTCAAGGTTGTGAGTGTAGTGTAAGTGCCGCATC
Organism: Micrococcales bacterium; assembly: GCA_002699445.1. GTDB lineage: Bacteria > Actinomycetota > Actinomycetes > S36-B12. Next base: position 3,324 of record PAAU01000032.1, read on the forward strand.
CAGACCTTGTATGTAAGATATTTTGTCTGAGGATCAGAGATATTGTTGTACTCCTCAATTTTTCGTGGATCGCATTCGCCCATGTCGAATGCCTCCTGTAGCACCTCTGCTCGACGTCGGATCCATGCCGATTTCTTTACAGCACCACGGCTCTGTGCCACAAATACTGTCGAGGCCGAGTCGATGTATAAAGGTGTTGGGTGTTCTTGCGGAATACGCCACTCGGTGAGCAGCCCACGAATTGGCACAATCTTGTGCATGATAGTCCCTGCCGCCAATACTTCATAGGCGTGCATGTCGGGTGAGGCAAGATGCTGACGAGAGGACACAGTGATGATGACTCCACCGTTAAACATTCCTATTCCTCCTGTAATGCCTCGTGCTGAATCGTCCGGTGCTGCATCTGCTGCAAAATGCAAGCCATATTCTTTGACGCCTTGAGTGAATGGAGGCGGGCTTGGTTGACTCAGCTCTAGGTTTCGTCCACCCCCCCACGTCACTGGCACGGGGTGCCGATATAGGTGCATCGCAATGTGCTTAGCATATGCGTTGACGTCGTAGGATGGACTCGACATGAATCCACACGCCTTATTCACCTGAAACGAGATTTGAGGGTAGGCGAGTGAAACCCACAAGAGCAAGCCAAGCAAGCTGCGAGTCTCACTTTGCATTTCCAAATATGATGCATGCCGTGGATCGCTGGCGTCGGGAACCTCTCCTTTCGTGAGTACGACGTCTCGACCCGGAAGCCTAGCATCATGAAGTGGGATCCGAGCAAGATATGTATTATACATAGCCTCAACGGTGTGCTCGGCCGACATCGATACGGAGTCGTTCGTAATATTGAAATTGAATCCGAGCACTTTCTTCCAAGGTCCGTGCGTGCACTCGTACTGCACCATGATGCCACTTTTGATATAGTCGATAATGCGAGAGCTTGACCCAACTCCGGGACAGTCATCTACATGCACAGCCATCGTCGCCCAACCATGCGGTGCACCGTTCTTAGTGGTGCCATTCACATTCTTGGCACATGCATCAAGCACTTGATCGAGCGAGGCCGACGTGTCGGTGTGCGGTCCGAAATGAAAGATATATACTTTCGGGTCCCATGTTGAACGCTTGCCGCCAAGTTTAAAGATTATTTGCTCGAGGCGATCCCCAAAGAGTCGCGCTGCGTCAACACGACCTTGCAAGGCCACAAGAATCTCGCATACCATCGCAACGCCGGTGTCATCTTTGACGTTGAAACCCGGGGCTTGCTCACAGTAGAGTTTCTCGGAGCGCACTGTCCCATTGTCGGTGCGAGTTGCTTGGAAGGCGTTGCCGCAATCGAAAAGAAAGCTATGCAATGGGTATGCTGCGAGCAAGGCGGCCATGAGTTTAATGCTTGAAGTCATGCACACCTCAGAGAAGCCAACGTAAACCGACTTGTCCATGTGGTATCCTTTCACACACCACCTAGGATTAAGCTTCTCGAATTTGCCAAGCTCGTTGAATTTAATTTTGTACGCCCAAAGTGACCCCATAATGCGCGACTTCACATCGGTGCGCTTCACGAGCTTGAATACCTTAAGTGCTAGATATTGATCCATCTTCTTCTCTTTGGCGGTGCGCCATAGGGCGCGTTGAGGCGAGCGTAGATAATCGCGCTCATTTTTGGGCGTGTGCCATAACTTCGGCTCATCGGGGTCCACAGAGATCTCCTCACCACATAGCACAGCCGAGACGACGCGTCGATTTATTGGTGTGCCGAGCTCCACATCGAGTTCATGCGATACAAATGTGATTAGATCGGAGTCAAAGACAATCGACTTATGCATTTTGTCCATGCACTCGGAGTAGCTCTGAGTAGAAGTTAGCACCATCTTGGTATTATTCATCATAGCTGAGATCATGTTGTTTGTTCCTAGATCGCCTTGTTGAGCTTGGTAATGGTCATCACTCGACGTTGGTTGAGACGGATTATAACTATCTTCCGGCAAAGCAATAACTTTCTCGCCATGATGCACGAACCCCGTAGAGTCTTCTTTGGGTGGCTCGACGCTATGGTTGTTAGTGCTTGGTGTCGGCCGAGGTGGTGTTTGCGGTCGTGGTACCGGCGTGGACGGCCTTGGCCGTGGGCTACCAGGAGCGGCATCATCGCGTGGAGACGGTGCCATCGGTGCAAGTGGAGGAGCACTAGGCGCCGGAGACTCCCCTTCTTGAACTTGGGCTAGTCGCACTTGAGTCTCATGTAGAGAATGTACACGAGCCTCACCATCGTCATAGGTAATGCTGATATGACGACGTGGATTACGGCTTTGTCCTTTGGGCCCACGCCACACACTAGTTGAAGTGATAGTGCCGGTGTGCCATTGATCGGGACTGGTCCAGAATACATCCACCTTTGAGCCTGCCGGGAAAGGGTCCGGTGGGTCAGGTTTCATGGGTGCTAGCGTGAAGGCGGGTGCGGCGTCGACGTTAGAGTTGGCGGAGGCGGGAGCGGCGTCGTCGAGGATTGTACGAGCTTGTTCCACACTTGACTCTAAAGCTGAGTACGCTTGATCCGGAGTTTCTGGATCATCGAGGTTGCCTTCGTCGCCGTCTCCATCGTCATTATTACCGTCACCGTCACCGTTATCGTGAAAATTATCATCGGAGGCGTCCTTGCCGTCGGTAGAATCTCGAGTCTCGTATCCCCCCCCAGTTGTGGACTCCGGAGGAGTGAATTCGGGAGGAGTGCCATCACTGGAAGAATCGAGAGACACATCATGGAGCACGGCAAGTGCGACGGCGCGGCAAAGCGGCGGCTTGTACTCATCTGAGCCTTTAGAGCGCCACTCGCCTTGTTCATTTTTGCCGACTAATGATGCCGTGTGCGGAAATGGATGGTCGTCCGTGTCTTCTTCGGAGCATTGCACACTAAGGTACTTGGACGCTCCATCGTACATGGCGTTGTTGCAAAACCACTGAGTAGTCTTGCGAGTAGCGGCGCCTAGCATGCATTGATCGCAAAATACTAAGTCTCCCGGCACGTCTTTGCGGAAATCTTTAAAGATGGTGGTGTCGAAGAGCGTCGAGTGCTTTTCGCGTCCTCGAATTGGCCACATCGAGTGCTCACCATGCCCGACGGGGTGCTCGATAAGTACCTTGCCACCGCGTAGATGCACGGAGCGCGCCACATCGAAACCGAGCTTGTGAAGCAAGAGTGCACTTTCGACTAGCGGATGCGGAGAGCCATTCGGTGCTTTAATGCCGTCGGGACGATCAGAATCGAAGAGCACCATGCGCCCCTCGTTAGCCCTCTCCATCGCAAGCGGTGTCCATGGACTGCATGGGCCTGAGATAATCACCGCAATGCATAAGGCAAGAAGAGCTAAGCGTCTCACCCACGCAAGCACACGTGGTATGAGGATGTTGTGCGAGTACCCGCGTCGCCGAGGGTCGATGCTCACCACTTGAACACGCTTCTTGGACAGCAAGCGAATGTAGTGTCCAATCTCGCCAATGCGACGTCGACCGGCGTGAAGGTAGATGACAAACGGCGTGACCGGATCCGGATCCGAAAGAGTAATGTCGGGGTCTAGCTCAATGTCTTCGACACTTGGAGATAGTTGATGTGACTCAGGTTTTTCGCGCGCCGGATCAATCCACTGATCAAAGTTGGGAAGGTGTACCTTCGAGTCCGGCGAGAGCGTGAACGGCTGTGCCAATTTGTTGGTACGAGAGCTCAATGAGATAACTTGCCGCTCATCAATCCGTACGCATCCCTTGTCACACGTGAAAGATCGGTGGCCGTTCCAAACGAGGCAATATCTATCGGACTCAGTGTCGCGAGAAGGACCATAGTAGGCTCCTGGATGAGCATGCTCGTTGAACTTGCTCGACCGGATCTCGGGGTACACGAGGTACATTACTGGCGCCCAAAACGCATAGAGCAAGTTGGTATGTGCCACGGAGTCTCCAAAGTAGACCATGTCGGCGGAGACGGCATTGCCGTCGTGAGCACGTGGCTTGACCACCCTGTTGTTCGCATCCTCGTGGCACAAGAACGCTGCCTCGAAATGCCGGAGGTACTTCGATCCCGGTCCCGTACTTAGTAGAATCATTGCACCGGGAACGTCGTGTTGCCAAGTTACCTCTACTGGCATAGCCTCGTGGCGGTATGGCGCCGTGGACTCGTCATGCGTTTGGCCATCAATGAGCGCCTCTTGGAAGAGTTGAGCTCGTTGCGACGGATGCCCATCACGTCGCCCCACCCAAATCTCACCGTGCAACGGTCGAACCCATGCGCGATGTTGAGCGAGTACTGTGGCTAGAGTCAAGGCCGTGAAGTCGGAATGAGCATAGGTGCGCTTTTTATTCGAACCATCGTCTAGGAAGCGAGTCAAATACCAATTGCCGGCCACGGTCTTGACCTTCAAAGAGAGGGTGTCGTAGCTCCATTTCTTGCCAATCGGTGCCCGAGTTGCATCGGTTAAAGTTTTGACCGGACTCCGACGCATCTTCCAAATGATACATTGTATGCACCCACGCTTAGTGAATTCCTCGACGTCGTTCTTTGTCACCACGTTGGTACGCATATTCTGAGTCTTTGCGAGCGTCGCAAGCAGTTGATCGAGTGGTGGATGCCCAAGGACGACATGCATTCGAGTGAGTATTTCAAGTCCCGAAAGCGGTACCGGACGCCCCATCCCGATATTGCTTGGCGGTGCGTTTGCAACTGTGGCCGCGGCGACCTTGAGAAGAGATGAGACGTGACCGTCGATCTCACCAAGACCTCGTTCGATATCGGGTTTGCATCGCAACCAATGACGAGTGTCATTGTCGTAGCAATAATCGCACCACCGTTCCGCGCATAGCTCGCATTGACGCAAGATGCCAACGTCCTCAGTCGTCCCGCCGCAACCGGCGCACACGTGGGTCGGAGGCGGAGGCTTCTCGACAGCAGTGACGGAGCGAAGCATCCAATCGCCACGCTCATGGCCCATGCAACTCCAATCCTTGCATGTGGACTTAGACGTTGCGCACCCGAAATGCTCCCACGATTGGAATGGCTTAGTCTTTTTGTTGATCTTGGAAAGATACACATCGCGCTCGCGCACCAGCTGACCCCATGTCTCATTGGGATACGCTGCTCGCAATACGTTGAATCGATCGGCCACCATCTTGGACGCCTTGCCCTTTGTGATCTTGTCGAGATGAGCTAGCATTTTCTCCACCCGACCGTTATCGCATGCCATTGCTTCGTCGCACGGTTTGGCAAAGCTAGTACACGTGCGCTGCTCGGCCATCTTGAAGTTAGCGAGTTTGTCGGCAAGATCACTAGATGAGAGCGACTTGATGTAGTCATCTACTTCGACTACGAACAGTTGGTTGTTGTTGAGCGGCGGCTTGCTAGTTGCGATCACCTCCAACGCGTGCGTGAGGTATGTCACACTGGCATCCGACGACGACTCGATGCCAACAGTCGGTCGAGCGTTCTCCGTGGCCGCGGACTCCACAACTGAGGTGTTGTCGAGTGTCGACGCAGTGAAGGTGGGGTCGATGAGGTGGAGCATGTCGA
>PAAU01000033.1 GCA_002699445.1 Micrococcales bacterium
ACAATTTCTCCTTGCCTTATATGAGAATCATTCTCATATAGCCTATAACTACCGATCGCTAGCTGCACAAAGGCCCACGAAACCGGCTTGATTCATGAGATTTGGAATGGGAATCATTCTCATTTATGCTCTTCCTATGAGTCTTCCCATTACAGTCGTGTGCGGGTTGAGTCGTTCGGCGACTATGTCGGCTGGACGTGATCTCCTGGCTGGTCGCAGCGCCGCACGCCTGGTAGCTCATTGCCTTGATCAACTTCAGGTTGGCCTAGTTTCGCGTTCAGTTACCGACGCCCAGGGACAGGTTGAAGCAGCGTTGATTGAGCTCGTGCACGATTGTGTGTCCTGCACCTTGCGAGAGGACGTATTGCCAACCCTCATGCGTATGGCCGCCGACCCTGATGTTGATGCTGTGGTGCTGGTCTTGCCGGAGGCAGTGGAGCCCATCGGCTTCTTGGAGAACTTCATGCTTGTCACAGATCAGCATGGCCGTACGACATCAGACGTGTGCCACGTTGAGGCCGTAGTGACTGTGGCTAATCCGCCTGAACTCGTTCCCACCTTGAGCAGCGACGAGACTCTCATCGACCGTGGACTACATGTAGGTGATGAGGATGATCGTGGGATTGCTGATCTGCTGGCAGGGCAACTCGAGTGCGCTGACCTCGTAGTTGCACCAGCAGCCACCGCTCAAGAGCGAGCTCTTCTTCAGTTGCTCAATCCCGAGGCCACCATAGTCGAACAGGCTCCCCCACGCCTTGAACCGATCTTCAACTTCGCCCGCACCACCGCTCGCACTTCTCCGGCCCACATTGATCACTTGGCCGAGACCTGTCGAATCGATGACGCCTGGAGAGTGCAATGGCGCAGCCACCGTCCGCTCCATCCGTTGCGACTCTACGAGGCTCTCGAAGTCATTGCGGACGTCGCATTGCGAGGGAAAGGATACTTTCGGATTGCGAGCCGACCTGAAGTAGTTGTGGAATGGGACAGCGTTGGCGGACAGCTGCGTCTGGGGGCTCCTGCCACCGAAGTGTCCTCCCAGGAAGCTCAATTGCAGTTTGTAGGTCTTAGCGACCGCGCCTACGCCATCAGTGACGTACTCGATGCCGCACAACTCACCGATGCTGAACTCGCCGCCCCCACTAGCATCGACATTTCCGAGTCTGACCCATTTCGCGATATCTGGCGCTCCGCCGGATTAGAAGCTGAGGAGGATTAATGAAGCCAAATATTCATCCGGACTATCGACCAGTGGTCTTTCGCGACCGGAACACAGGAAAGGAATTCTTCACTCGCTCCACCGTCGTGAGCGAAGAATCCATTGAGTGGCAGGATGGAAATACCTACCCGCTCGTCCACGTGGACATCTCCTCGGACAGTCATCCGTTTTGGACAGGAACCGCGAAGGTCATGGACAACGAGGGTCGAGTAGCCGCCTTCAACCGCAGGTACGGAGGAGACAAATGAAGGTCCGAGCATCCTTGAAATCATTGAAGAAAAAGCCTGGCGCTCAGGTAGTGCGACGCCGAGGTCGGGTATACGTCACAAACAAAAAGAACCCTAGATTCAAAGGCAGGCAGGGATAGTCATGGCCAAGAAAAGCAAAATCGCAAAGAATCGGCAGCGACAGGCAGTTGTTGATAGATATGCCGAGCGTCGCGCCGAACTGAAGGCGATCATTGCCGATCCCACGGCTAGCAGCGCAGCCAAAGCGAATGCCCGGGCAGAACTTTCCCGTCAACCGAGAGACGCCAGTTCGACCCGCATTCGCAATCGTGACCAGATCGACGGCCGCCCCAGAGGCACGTACCGCAAGTTCGGCTTGTCACGCATTCGCCTGCGTGAGCTCGCACACCAAGGCCAGCTTCCAGGAATAACTAAGTCTTCCTGGTGACCAAGGAGTTTTATCGTGGCAGTACCCAAACGCAAAGTTTCCCGAAGCAATACGCGGCACCGTAGGTCCCAGTGGAAGGCGAAGCGTCCCGATCTTGTTCCCGTCGTTATTGACGGTCGACGACAACTCATCCCCCGCAAGCTAGTCGCAGCGGCTCACCGCGGGTACCTAGCTGACCAGTCCTGAGGGCAAGCGCTCGTTCAGGGCGCATGTGACGAGATCGGTAGTGCCTATCTAGTGCCCTAGTTTTGATCAGCCCAGGTACCTGCGAGTTCGAATCCCTCGACCATGTCGTCGCCTTCAACCCAGGCATCATGACCGGGCAGGACTGAATACGCATCGCCGACCCCATAGGTCGATTCGGTTCCATCATCGTGAACTACATGGACTCGTCCCTGCGTGATGATTCCAAGATGCCGCACCTGGCATGAATCGGTTCCCACCATCGGTTTAATATGATCCGACCAACGCCAACCGGGCTTAATTCTCAGTCTGGTGATCTTCATATCCCCGAACTCAAGAATTGCTGCCTCACCCATGTCGTCCGGCAGTATGTTTTTCATGTCCGCCGAGTCAAAACTCTGCACTTCAATGCTGCTCATGTCGCTCCTCTGCATGATGACTGCGAAAACTGTCACGACTGACGGATTGCCGATTGACCTGGCATCGACCTCGTGAAAAGTGATTCATTTTCTCAAAATCTAAGCGCGGTGGCCTGCCCACTAAAGGGTTCAGCCCCTAGGAGCCGGTACTGCTGACATATACGAGACACCCGATGGCCAGCGTTTCTGGCTTTCGCCATTGCGGAATGTCGGTGACCGGGGTTCTCACCGTCTAACCGGATGGAATCTCACTGGTAATCAGAGACAAACTCTTCATTGCTGCCTCTCCGATGCGGTGCCGTACTAAGTTCGCAGAGATCGCAAGCGACTGTCAGTGCTTATTCGAGCCAGTGCGCTGCGATGCGCTGACTTCGCGACTGCTGCCGCTTTCCCACCGCTCATCGGATTAGCGCCCATAACTGCTGCGTCGTGTTCGGTTGGCGCAAAAAGGAAAACTTGCTTGTCAGACTTTCTCAACAATGCAAGCTCTTTGTTGACTTGACGTCTTATCGCGCGCCGGAGTATCGCATCGGCTGCCCAGCGAGGACCTGAATGTATTGCCATGGGGGCACTAACGATGACAGCATCGACGTCTTCATCCACCAGGACGTCGGCATTGCAGGCAGATGCAGTTCCGCCATCAACGTAGCGCGCACCATCGATAACGACGGGCGCGAAATACCCTGGAATCGCGCAAGATGCGGCGATCGCCGACCCAATTGCAACGGTAGAAGACTCCGCCATATCGCGACCGAATACCACTCGCTCGCCATCGGTAAGCCGCAGTGCAGTGATCCATGGCATCGGCTGCGGCCACTCCCCCAGGCAGAGCGCTGACATGCTCTGCGAAATACTCTCGGTGGACGTTCGGCCTTCCGGTAGCGTCGCGGCGGCCAGCTTTCCTAAGTTTGCAGAACCGGGCGAGCGCGCAAACATTTTCAAGAGATGTGGAGCTGCGGGCCGAATCCTTCCCTGCATTCGAGGGAAGTCGCCTGCCCCACCACGCATGCGAGCAACGAGTTGCTCCGACGCACGGGAAAGCGGCTGACCAAGTTGACGTCGAAGTAGGTCGGCGGGTGAGATTCCGACTCGCAAAGACGTCGCAGTAATAGACCCGACGGAGGTCCCCACCATGACGTCGGCATCGCGCGCATCCCACGATGCCGCATCAGCCAGAGCGCTTAACACGCCGGCGTGAAAGGCCCCACCCGTCAGTCCACCACCACCCAACACCATTCCAATTCGCATGCCTCCATCCTTCCATTCCGAAACAAATGGTTCACTCGCTACCCATTGACGTAGACGCAGATCGCGTGGCGGTGCAACATAAGCAGAAGTCCGGCTGAGGCTAGGAATACGCCGACACCCACTCAATCCCCGTTCTGTGAATGCGACTAAGACCTCGCCGGCCGCCATCCGGGGGCAGAAACCGTCACAATAAGCCTGAGTGCTCACGTCGCGTTGAACTCGTTACTGCGCGTACACACCAGAGCTACGGCGATGAAAGGATGAACATGAGCGATGCGGAATATGTACTAGCGGAGATCGCATCACAACCCGATTGCTGGCAAGAAGCCGTAGATCTTTTGCCTGAGGTGGCTGGACTCCTCCCCAGGAACGGCGAGCGAGTTGCCGCGATTGGCTGCGGAACCTCCTGGTTCATGGCCGCCTCCTATGCAGTGTTGCGGGAATCCGCAGGTCTCGGCGAGACCGACGCCTTCTCAGGCTCTGAGGTCCCGAGTGATCGCAACTACGACCGCGTCCTCCTCATCAGTCGCTCGGGAACCACAACTGAAATTCTGCGGCTCCTTGAAGACTTGAAGGGCAAGACTCGGACAGTGGCGATCATTGCTGATCCAGATACTCCGGCACGCGAGCTCGCCGATGACTGCATCGTGCTTGATTTCGCCGACGAGAAGTCCGTTGTGCAAACTAGATTCGCCACCACGACCCTGGCTCTCCTGCGAGCCAGTTTGGGCGAGGATATGACTCAGGCAATCGCAGATGCCCGGCGGACCGTCGACGAACCACTCGATCCGGCGGTAGTCGCCTCCGAACAATTCACGTTTCTCGGCACTGGCTGGACAGTCGGGCTAGCAACCGAGGCTGCACTCAAGATGCGGGAAGCATCTCTGTCCTGGACCGAGTCCTACCCATTATTGGAATATCGCCATGGACCGAAGAGCATCACCGAGAGTCACAGCACGGTCTGGTTCCTCAGTTCAGAAACCGACGGGATTGAAAACGAAGTCGAGAGCTTCGGAGGGACCGCTATTATCGCCAACTCGGACCCGTTGGCAGAACTCATCAAGTGCCAGCGCCTAGCGGTCCAGATTGGTCTCAACAAGGGACTCAACCCGGACCTGCCTCGAAATCTTAGCCGTTCTGTGATCCTCCCCGAAGGGTGAGGGCCCGTGTGATGAGCGCTCATGATGTTGTCTTCGGTGTCGACGTCGGCGGAACGGTGATCAAGAGCGCCACCGTCGATTCCGAGTATTCAGTTCTTGACCGTGAACGGCGACCTACCGGGGCTGGGTTGGGCACAGATGTAGTTTTCACTAACATCATGGAATCCATCCATGCACTGCAATCTAGGCTCCTCGGAGACTGCCGACTCGTTGGAGTTGGAGTCGCAGTCACAGGAATCGTGGATGATGTGAACGGCATTGCCATCCATTCTGAAAACGTTGGATGGCAAAATATGCCGTTACGTTCAATGATTGCGGAAGAGATTGGGCTTCCCGTTGGCCTCGGCCACGATGTCCGTGCCGGCACACTGGCAGAGTCCAGAATGGGCGCCGGCCGTGGCTTCTCGAACATGATGTTTATCGCCATCGGCACTGGGGTGTCGGCTGGCATCTTGGTTGATGGTCACCTCGCCTACGGCGACGGGTATGCCGGAGAAGTGGGACACGTCAATGCAGGATTGGACGAGTCTTGCGGCTGCGGCGGCTCAGGGTGCGTGGAAGCTATCGCCTCGGCATCGGCCGTTGCCCGCCGCTACAGTCGGTTGACCGGGATCGATGTCGAAGGGGCTAAAGAGGTCGCCGATCGAGTGGTCGCTGGTGACCCCAGTGCAATCCGAGTCTGGGATGAGGCAATCGGTGCGTTAGCGACGGCAATGGCGTGGACCGGTGGCGTCGTCGGTTGCGAGGCAATCGTCGTCGGGGGCGGTATGGCAGCAGCAGGCGAACTCCTACTCGCACCGTTGCGCGAGCAGACACGTCGAAACCTCAACATTTTACGATGCCCCGAGATTATTCCGGCTCAGCTTGGCGACGAATCCGGTTGCCTCGGCGCGGCAATGATCGGCTGGGATAGGCACCGTAGCGAGGCCGCATGACGGTATTCACTGCAACAGAAGTGTTCATTAATGGTGCATTCATCCGTGACGGGTGGATTCAGGTAGATGCGGGACGAATCATCGCTGCCGGTACGGACCCGCCGCCTGATGCCACCTCTCTCGGTGATGCCCGCATAGTCCCGGGCTATGTTGATATCCACACACACGGTGGCGGTGGTTCCGGTTTTGGCGCAGACAGACAAGCCGCAGCAGCCGCCGCGAGGTTTCATCTAGCGTGCGGGACAACATCGCTGATTGCGAGCCTTGCGACCGCAACCTTGTCCGAACTATCTCACCAAGTGACACATCTGGTGCCGCTAGTGCACGATGGAACGCTGGCTGGGATCCACTTGGAAGGACCCTTCCTCAACGTGGCGCGCAAGGGCGCGCATAATCCTGAGCTACTCATGTCGCCAGACCTCGGCTGGTTGAGCGACGTGATCGCTAGCGGCAACACACCGTCCGGCGCGTGTGCAATCAAGATGGTGACGCTGGCACCAGAACTTCCCGAGGGAAGACCAGCAATCGAACTCGTCGTGGGAAAAGGCGTTGTCGCAGCTATCGGTCACTCCGACGCAACCTACGAGCAAACTGTTGCCGCCATCGACGCGGGTGTCACCGTCGCCACACACCTCTTCAATGGCATGCCGCCGCCCCATCACCGCAAGCCGGGCCCGGTGGTGGCGCTACTACGCGATCCGCGAGTCACCGTGGAGTTGATCAACGATGGCATCCATCTCCACCCCGGGATTGTGGGCGGTGTATTCGACGCTGTCGGTAGTCGGCGAATTGCCTTCGTGACAGATGCAATTGATGCAACAGGTATGACTGATGGGCACTACGTGCTCGCTGGCTCAAAGATCGTCGTTGAGGGTGGCGTGGCGCGCCTTGAAGGTGCAGATTCGCTGGCAGGCAGCACCTTGACGATGGACGTATCGGTAAAAAATGCTGTGCGCGACGGCATCGCAATCGAGCAAGCCATCGTGGCAGCCACCCGAACTCCCGCGCTCGCGCTCGGGCTATCGGATCGCGGTGAGTTGCGAGCAGACTACCGTGCTGATTTGATCGTGCTCAATCAAGACCTCGATGTTGTCAAGGTCATGCATCAAGGCAGCTGGATGGAAGGCGTGGGGTCGCCATGATTGTGACTGTTACGCCCAATATCGCCCTAGACATCACATACTCCTTAGATTCCTTTGAGCTCTACTCCGCGATGCGCGTTTACGATGTCGCCGAACGGGCCGGCGGCAAAGGAATCAATGTGAGCCGAGTTCTCCACACGCTAGGAATCTCGACGATGACCGTAGGCATGGTAGGCGGAGTTGTCGGGGCTGCTATCACAGCAGACCTCGTTGAAAGCAACATCGATCATCGGCTGGGGCAGCTCGAAGGCCAAACTCGGCGGTCGATCGGTATCGTCGACCGGTCCGTTGGAGACGCGACCGTCCTTAACGAAGCGGGTCCACACGTCTCTCCAGATGAATGGGATCGCCTGATGAATCTTGTACAGGAGCAATTGGCAAGTGCAAGCGTCCTCGTCATCTCCGGAAGTCTCCCCCCGGCAGCCCCACCAGAGGGGGTCGGCCAACTGGCAGGGTTGGCAGTTGAGGCAAATATTCCGGCCATCGTGGATACCAGCGGCGCCGCCCTGATCAGTGCTGTTGAGGCAGGAAAGCCCGCCCTCGTGAAACCTAATATTCATGAACTCACTGACGCCCTAGGAACGAGCGACCCCGTCGTGGGTGGCCGTGAACTAATCGCGCGCGGTGCTAGCGCGGTTGCTGTATCCATGGGAGCCGATGGGATGGCCATCATCACCGATCAACAATGCTGGCGCGCCAAGCCATCGGAGTTCATCAAAGGAAATCCGACCGGCGCCGGCGACGCGAGTGTCTCAGCGCTAGCAGCGGGATTGGCTGAAAGTAAGGGCTGGAAAGAATGCCTACGAAACGCGGTAGCACTGTCAGCCGCTGCCGTCGCCCATCCGCAAGCGGGGAGCTTCGACGACGATGTCTACCGCCGATTACTCGAAACAACGTATGTTGAGGAGTTCTAAATGGTTCTACAATCCACGCCAGAGATCGTCAACGCCGCCGCGGCCGCAGGTAAAGGCATCGGCGCATTCAATGTCATCCAGATTGAGTTGGCCGAGGCCCTCACTGCCGGGGCGACCGACGTCGGTGCCCCCGTCATTCTTCAGATTAGCGAGAACGCCGTCAAATATCACGGCTCCCTAGCACCGATCGCTAATGCAACCTTGACTATTGCCCAGCAGTCCCCAACTCCGGTGGCTGTGCACCTGGACCATGCCGAATCGGTCGATCTCATTCATGAAGCCGTCGCCCTGGGGTTCACCTCTGTGATGTTCGATGGGTCACATCTGGACTACGACGAGAATGTTCGTGTCACTGCCGAGGTGGCCCTCCACTGCCACGAACATGGAGTCGGCATAGAAGCGGAACTCGGCGAAGTAGGCGGAAAGGATGGCGTTCATGCACCGGGGGTGCGGACTAACCCACAGGAAGCGGCAGCATTCGTCGGGGCCACTGGTGTGGACGCACTAGCTGTGGCTGTCGGATCATCGCATGCGATGACGAGCCGCGATGCACAGCTCGACTTTGAGCTCATCAGTCGGATCCGTGAAACGGTACCGGTGCCCTTGGTTCTGCACGGTTCCTCTGGTGTAGCTGATGAACACCTAACGAGAGCAGTCGAAGCCGGAATGACGAAAGTCAATATCTCTACCCACCTAAACCATGCCTTCACCGACACAGTGCGCGCAGTCCTGGCCGAGAACCCCGAGCTCGTTGACACTCGGAAATATCTAGGTCCAGCTCGAGAAGCCGTACGCCACGAAGTGTCACGGCTGTTGGGCATCCTCAACGCAATCTAGGGCGCAGACGCAGCGTCATCAGTCAGGACCGAATCCATCCGTACCCGGCCCAATGCTGACCTCCGCGATGGATCGACATTCAGCGGGAGTTGCCTGACCTTTTCCCTCGTATTCGGCAACTTTATTGGCTCCATCAACTACATTAGCTATCGGCTCGGCGCAGCCGCTGAAACGTGGAGAGGTTCATCTACGGATGGCCCCCGCCACAACCGCTTCTGGGGTCGGCGGGCACCGTGGCCCGTCGCATCCGGTGCTCCTGCTCCCTGTTCCCGAGCATGTATGTCAGGGACGCGAAAGGCTGGCTGCGATTCTCAGGGTCGGTCAAGCCTTAGGAAGCATGAGAGCCTAGCGCTGGCGATAGTCAGTTGCTCTAAGTGCCTCGGATCTGACGGTAGTGACGTGTCGCGAATCCAGCCTCGCGCAACATTGCGAAGAAATCTGGGTGAGACTTAGCCACACACGCCACGTCAGTAATTTGCAGACCCGGCACGAGAGCGGCGCAAAGCGACATCGACATGGCTACTCGGTGATCGTTCCACGAATCAATTTTGGCGGGTCGCGGGACTGCGGGTTGCACAGTGAAACTGTCTGCCGCGACATCAACCTTCACGCCCATTCGGTCAAGGCAGTCTGCGAGAGCGGAGATACGGTCTGATTCGTGGCCTCGTGTTCGGGCAACACCTATTACCGATACTGGCGCATCGGCAAAGATAGCCAGCACGCCGACGGTGAGAGCCTGATCAGCCATCCGGTGCATGTCGATGGTGAATCCTCCCCGCAGTCTCGTGGGCCCCTTGACCGTCACAGTTGAATCTGTGTATGTGATCTGCGCGCCGAACTCAGTCAGTACTTGGAAGAACCTCAAGTCAGGCTGTTGTGAGCTTGATGGAATGTCCTTGAGGCGTGTCACGCCACCGGTCAGCACCGCCAGCGCTCCTGCGTAGGCCGCGCTGGAGAGGTCAGATTCCACGCGCACGTACCCGGGCTTCTCGGTAGAGACGCGAGAAACCGTTAGCCGTTCATCGGCAACTTCAACTCGATGTCCGAACTCACGGAATGCCTCGATTGTCATTCGAACGTAACCGTCAGTGGCCCAACTCTCAGAAAGCGAAACAGAGCGTTGATATTTACCACCTAATGCCGCAAACAACGCCGCACTCG
>PAAU01000034.1 GCA_002699445.1 Micrococcales bacterium
TCATTCGAGCATACATCGACGCACGCGAACATGCCGAGCACACAGCACGAACAATTGCATCTTGCGTGATGCACATCGTTTCTGCCGCCTTCCACATGCCTCGACCCCATGATCCTGGTGTCTCACCGACGCACAAACATGATCTCGACAACACTTGTCATCATGACATCATGCAACGCATTGTGTCTGTACAAACGATTGTAGGCACAACCGTTCCAGTCACTCGACGACGTATTCGGCGCCGCAAGATGGTCGACGTCTGCAGCGGACAGCAGTCTCTCGCGAAGTACATTCTGCCGCTCGACGCTGGAGCCGAAATCCTCAGCATCGACATCATCGACAAGATGCAGGCTCTTGCCGATGTACCTGAGCACCTGCATCATCGCATTCATTTTGTTCAACTGAATCTCGACACACATCCGCTCACTACAGACAGGTTGCGCACATTGGTACGCGAGCATTTAAAGTGCGACTTGCATGAATTATATGCAATGCATTTTTCTCCATGCTGCAAGTCATATTCTACAGCCGGTCTCGATTTTGGCAAGACTGGTTACAGGATGCCGGATGGGCAACCGAACCGTCTGGCAAAACCCTCCAAGTACAAGTACGCGGTCATGTGGGACAAAATCATCGCCAACGTGTTGCGCACAGTTGATGATGTCATCTCGTGCAATCCTGACATTCTCATCACAGTTGAAAATCCATACGGTCTGTTTCGTTTACATTCAACTGTTGTAGAGATGTTGCAGCGCCCGAACTCGCCCTTCCGACTTTTGGAGGTCGATTACTGCAAAGCTGCTGATCCTCAACTCGACGGCGATCGGATCTTCACTCAGAAGCGCTCCGACTTCTTCACATACGGTGTGCGCAAGTACCCTATCTTCGATACGCCTCGGTGTAACCGGGACTGTCGGTACCGTTTTCCTGATGAATCTGGCCAGTCATTCTATCATCTACGTGCCATACGTGTTGATTGGAAGTCTCCGAAAGGTCAGACTCGTCAGCTTGGCTCCATGCGCTACGCCATCCCGTGCGGTCTTTTTCGCATATTGTTTGATGAGCACGAACAATGGCTTTGCTCACGTCTTGATCCCAGATCGGCAATGGTAGCTGTTCCGAGCAGCATCGAGCGAGCAGTTGTCAACATGAAGCGCATTCAGAAGGAGTCATCTTTAGTGCGTAAGCCTCCGACAGTCACCGAAACTCACCCTCAGGCGTATAGTACGGAGCTGAGTCGCATGCAGAAATTGTATCTGTTACTGCATTTTCGGTTCGGGCACGCGTCACTGAAACGTCTCAAGCAGTTGACGCCTTTCGCAAAAATACTCACTCGAGCACACAAGGTTGAATGTCCGATTTGTCTCGCTGCAAAGGCAACGAAACGTCCACACATTGGTCGGCTGGTCCGCATGCATTATGCTTTGGCGTTGGTCTCCTTCGACATACAGGGCCCCTTCCGCGTAGAAGATGTCGACAAAAATCGATACAATCTCGTGCTTGTCGACGACCACACCGACTACAAGTGGCTCTATCGGCTGCGCACGAAGGATCAGCTCGGTGCGACTCTCAGGCTATGGATGGCCATGTTAGGTGTCTCTCCGGAGCGACTTCGACATGATGGTGCCGGCGAAAACCTCGGCGACAACGGTATCAACTCGGTAACGCAGATTTGTTACGAGCGGTGTATTTATCCAGAGCGAACAGTGCCATACAATCCTCAACAGCTAACTCGATGTGAACGAGTCAATCGCACTTTTCTCGAGTGCGCGCGATGTCTGATGTTGACGACGCCGGGCGCGACAGATGATCTATGGGGGTATGCCTTCATGCATGCCTGCTATTTGGACCAGTTTCTAGCATCCGAGACACTCGAAGGGTGCTCGTACTCTCGATGGTTTGGTCATCAGCCTTCTCAGGAATTGCTTAACAGCATCCGCACATGGGGTTCCATTGTTGTATTTACGCATAACGAAGATCGTCACAAGTTGCAAATGCCAGGCCACCAAGGCATGTTTCTAGGATATTCTACAGTTTGTGACGGCGTTTTCATTCGAGATCTGGACAATGTCAACAAGCCGGTGCGCATTACCCGTGATGTTCTCTCGAGGTCATACTCCGAAGTTCAACACCTGGTACGCGAGCCAGTGGGGGTTACATTCGACGAGTACGCACTTCTCAAAGACGAACCTAGCGGACATGTCACAAGTGAGCATGTAGACGCATCATGGGAATCTATATTACTCACGAACTGCCAGTCGGTTGACAAAGAATTACAGGCATACTACAAGTCGTTCCAGTCTTTTGCCAAAGATCGCAGGCAATTTTTGCTACAAGAAGCATCACGATCACCCTCCGAGATCGAGGCCACCATCAAGGCCGACTGGCGCAAACTTCAACTCGAACATGCTCATTCGCAGCGCGCGCATCGCCAAGCTGAACAAGTTGTAGCACGTGCACAGGATCTTATCGAGGATACATTGCATCGGCCCGCCATCATGTCTGAGCAAGTGCAGCCCTCGATAGTTGACACATCTGATGTATCGAGTAAACTTGTGTCCAGACAGCAGGAAACGGCTCGGCGGCGATCGAAACGACTGGCGGCAGACTCGAGCAATGTCGCGCAACAGCCTCCGCTCAAGGTACCCCGCACCTCGGAACCTACCAAGGTACCAGCACAGTCGGCATCTCAGCAGAATCTGCCAACACCTGTCAGCGCTACACCAGCTGCATCCGTATCACGATCCGGTAAGTTCGATGACACCGATGTGTCCAGCATAGCGTGTGAACATTGCGGCGATCACAACCCGCAGCACAAGTCTCCAATGATCATATGTGACGGCTGCAACCGCGGTTTCCACATGAAATGCGCAAAAATCTCTGTCATGCCGCATCAAGATCACGACTGGTTGTGTCACTCATGTTTGCAGCCAGGCATGAGAATCTCAGTCTTCATGCGTCGCAACAAGCAATGGCAAGACGGTACGGTACGCACGCAACTGCCACCCGGCATGGGTACAGAGGTCGTTTACGATGATGGTGCTCGAGCAATCGAGAACTTGTATTCTGAGCAGTGGAAGCCGTTATATGACAACACCTTTGCGCATGTTATGAGTCTACTCCAGCACGACGCACCATCCGACGTACGTAACATTAGCGTATGGATGGCGACAAATCCTCGGTCGTTAGCACATCTGAAACGCTTCCCACAGTATGTTCAGGACCTGTGGAGGGAGTCGCGGCTAAAGGAGTTCAAGTCGATCGTCGCCAAGCAGGCCGTCGAAATCATCGACAAGTCACAACTGCCCCCGAACGCGATCGTCATACCTGGTGCGTGGATATTCAAAATCAAAGGTGATGGTACGTTCAAATCTAGGCTCATCCTCCTAGGGCATTTGATGCCCAAAGACGATGAGATAGACGTATCGTCTCCCACACCACGTCTTGCGACCGTTCGATTTATCTTGGCAGTAGCCATCAAGCTCGGCCTGGCGGTTGAAATTGTCGACATTGATACTGCGTTCACATACGCATCTCCTCACACCACCATCTACGCATCCATACCTGGCGGTTTGTACAGTGATGGTCGCTTAGATGGAAAGTACATGCACTTGTTGAAAAACTTGTATGGGGCTGATACCGCACCAAGAATGTTTCATAATTTGCTCCACAACTGGTTTGTTGCTGATGGGTTTGACATCAATGAGCACGAGCCTTGCTTGTACATCAAGTGGTACGAATCGACTCCATTATTTGTGTGCGTACATGTGGATGATTGCATCGTGATCTCATCGCAAGCACTTGTCGATGACTTCAAGGAGCGCATTCAGAAAATTTTCAGCATCAAGGAGCTCGGCCCTCTCGGACTTGCACAAGACGGTTCGCCCTCACTACTTCTGGGCATGGAGATCATCCGGACGGACGACGAATTTCAGGTGAAGCAAACCAAGCTGATCGATGCTCTTATTGAGAAGGCAGGTAATGAACTGCACAACGTGCCCCTCGAGAAAGTTCCGATGCGCGATCTACGTCTGGATTCTTCGTCGTCTCCTACTACCGAGTCCGAGAAGACGAAGTGGAAACTTCGCCCTTATCGATCGTATCTCGGAGTAATAGGATACATCATGCTTGCCTCACGAAATGAGTGCTCCTTTGGATACCAGGTGTTGGCGCGATTTAACGACACGTATGGACAGGACCACTGGAGTGCGTTACTCGCCATGATCGCCTACCTCAAAAAGACACGCGACACACATTTCCTAGTCATCTCTAAACATGGTGGCATGGCATTCTCAGCATATTGTGACTCTGACTGGAATGGTAGTGCGTGTTGCAAATCATCCACCGGCTGGATCATATTCTGGGGGTGGGTGCCTATCTCATGGGTGTCCAGGTTACAGCGAGTCACTGCGAGGTCGACCGGCGAGGCGGAATTCATTGCACTCTCCAGTTTGGCTCAAGAAGCCGTATTTTTGCAAATGTTTGCCAAGTCAATGCATGTACCACCTTGCGCATTTGAGATTTTCAGCAATGACAAATCGCGTTACCAGGCGGGCAGCGCACAGCCGGCAGCTGCGTTTGACACCGCCGTCAAAATATGGTCTGATTCCAAAGTAGCATTAGCACAAGCATCAAAGCCCGACCACTGGGTGGTCGATAAGCTTCGTCACATCCGAACAGCGTTTTTCTTTTTCAAATCATATGTGCGATCAGCCCAGCTTCAATTGTGTTCTGTCAGCGGTAACGACAACCCGGCCGATATATTTACGAAAGGTTTCGGCGCACCGGGTAAGACCGCTGCGAACCAAAAGTCAGAAGTATTTCAGCGTCATGCCGCCTTCTGCGCTGGTCGACGATGAGCATGCTGGGCGGACATGATGCATCCTATCACCTCGTCTCCCACGCATTCTTTTGTTTTCGTTCTTTTTCACTACCACTCATGCATCCAGTGAATGATGCCAAGTGTTGAGTGGCTGTGCAGTCCTTTTCTGCGCATTCTGCGAATCTGCCTCGCATTGATGTTGCACCCGATTCACGGTCTGTGAGTTCAGGTGCAAGGGCTTGATGATGCACCTCGAACAGTGGGGGTGCTCAGAGGCCAGTGAGTCCCTCATGCATTCAGGATGTGTCCCGCCTGTTTGCGTGAGTGTGTTCGTTCCGCTCTGATCATCTTTTCTGTTTTCGAGCCATCACAAGCCCACGTGGTGGACGCTTGCGAGTGCTTGCATCGCGCCCGAGTACGTCAAGACACTCGTGGCGAACATGTTCAGCCGATCGGGGTCGGAATCTAGATCTCTTTAGGATCTTGGATGTCCGACCACCTCACCAGAAAATCAACTCGTTTTAGCGATCGGCATGATTTTGGTACTTTTATGGAGGCAACCTCAACTCGGTGTACCCTCGGGCTGCGAAGCTCGGCGACCGACCTCCAGCGGTGCAAGCACGGCGTCTTCAGTTTCTTCTCTCTCTGCCCGCAAAGATCTCCCACAAGGAGCTCTTCTCGAGTGGGGGTGTGGCTACCCGCAGGGAGACCACCATCAGTGGACAAAAGGGATCCAACCCTTTATGTGATTCTTGGAATGTTCTTTAGGAATGTTCTCCTAAAAGGTTCTTATAAAAGACCGGTGGTGTCAAAATTGACATCTCACCTAAAACCCAAAACACAGTGTTCACATTATCCTGTAGTGTCATTGAGATACGCACCCGAATACGGGGGTATCAGTCTAGACCGCGCGCCGGACTGCGCGGTCCACAGCCCTACATTGATTGGCCTGCCCTTGCGGGCCGTTAGAGGTTATGGTATAGTACCGCCCTCCCACCCGAATCTCTCCAACTTCGCTTCGCATTCGTTTATCGAGTCATGTCAGCTTCAGCTGCATTTTCTCAACAAGAACGGGCTCTCGAGGAACAGGCGACAATCGACGAAGATGTTGTGCTTCGTTCCCTCGGTCATCCGCAGTCACACATTTACATGTTCAGGTCCGCGGATATCCTGTTCGACACCATACGACATCTACCAGTTCCATGGTACGATCAATATGGTGACGTACCCGATTCTTATTGGCAACTCCTCGAAGAACTAGGTATCGCCACCGCAGCTCTTCCGAGGCGTTACTCTGGTCGTTCGCAGCCCTACACAGGTACGCAAATGGAGCTACGCACATTTGCTGCACAAGCTTCGCAAGCTCTCGCCAGAGCACCGATCGGCAATGCATCACCCGGCACCGGCGGCGGCATTCCCCTGAGTTTCGCGTCCCGCTTCGGAGCTACTCCAGTGCGGCGCATCAACTTCGGGATTCCGCCCTCTCCGCAGCCGGCAAGCACTCCGACGTCGGGGACTCGGAGTGTTCCTTCCTCCCCTTCGACCGGACAACTTTTGAGCATTGCACAGCGCGCCGTGCTGCACACTCAGTCTTCGCTCGGCACACAGAATAGTAGCATTTTTACTATCACACCGCCTGGCACTCAGCCGCCGCCAGTGGCAGCCGCCTCGGAGACAGCCTTTTGTGATCACATTGATTTCGCACTCCCACAAGCTACTTGGAGCCGTGTGCGCTCTCAGTTGTTGACCTCCAACACATGTCTAGTGCTCAATGTTTTTGCAACCACCGACAAACAATTCCAGAGTGCACTGCAAGCATGCAAACTTCCGGAATCTCTTGTTCCGGTCGGACTACGCAGTTTTTCTTCGGACGCATGGCGTGACATGAAGGAGTATTTCGAGGCCCTTGACGTCTGGAATTTTTTCTGCGGAGTAGTAGCATCCAATGTCCGAGTCATCCTCGACTCCAACGAGTCCATTTCTCTAGGAGGCACCGAGATAACACGCATGCTTAAGCTCGTACCATCTTTTCCTTTTCTAGGACATTCCGAGCTTACAACCGGGATTGCTCAGTGGCACGAGATGCATGTTGTCGAATCTCCAACGCTTCTGTTCGCATCTCTGTCCAGTGTAGTCCTACGCGATAGAGCCCTTCGCCCTCTCATTCTGCAAAAGGTTAATGCCGAGGCGAAGGCGCACATCCGGTCGACGTTCATCCGCAACGACGGTTTGTTCATCACATACATCGCGGCGCTGCACTCCTGGCGCTACAAGGATGACGACGCATGGACGAAATTGTTCGACCTCAACAAACTCCTCGCCGCCAAGAAACCAGAAGGTCTGCCGGTACGTGACTGGCGCAATCGACTCGATAGGTGGCGAGTCGAGCGACGCACACTCGGGCATGCGGACATCGACTCCGACAACGAGCACATCTGGATGATGCGCGTGCTGGAGTCCATGTCGGAACAGCCGTGGTACAAGAAGTTCCGCAAGGACATGGCGCGTGACGAACGACGCGGCGTGTACATCATGGACGTCGAGGAGATGTGGGCCAAGCTCGAATTCGAGGAGACATGGGTCGGCGACGACGACACCTCCTCGCGAAGGAGCTCGGTGCATGCGATAGAGTCGGGCGATCTCAGCGCGAAGCGATCGAGGCATGACAATGCACATCGAGAAAATCGCTTCGATCGTGATGCCGATGTTGCGGCGGTTGGCAAAGGACGTGGACGAGGATATGATCGAGGCCGCAACGACGCTCGCGATTCTCGCCGGCCGAGTGCACCCACGGGACCTCGAGATCGACTCCGCAACGACGTCGTCGACTCTCGACGCCCTGGAGCACGCAAATGGGCTTCCATCGGACTCGCCGAGGACCACCGCGACGCCAAGCCGAACGATTCATCATGGAGCTGCAGGGTATGCAACCAAAATCCATGTGTCGGATTTTGCGAGGTATGCCTCATGACATGCGGCCACAAGGCCACGTATGCCAATCCTGACGCATGCCCGTATTATAATGGTGAACGAGTAGTGCGAGTATGGGATTACAGTCGGCAGTGCATCAAGTGCCACACTCCACGAGCTGATCATCAGCCTTGGAAGTGCCCATCGAAAAAGGTAGTGCGCATCGTTAACCGACAACATCCGCCTCGCCTCATGGTAGATTACAGTTACAGATCACGCAATGCACCTCGTTCTGTTTCGGTCGTGTCCACAGACACGAGTGACTACCAGCACCGCGGGTACAACGATCCCGACTTCGCGCACAGCGACGAGGATGAGGAACATGCTGCATGCGACGCTGTGTGCAATAATCTCTCGGCGTTTCTCGAAGAACATCCTGAACCCGAGGACTGCACGCAACAACATGATAGTACAGTAAATCATGTGCATCATGACACACCTCGTCCACATGCGCAGAGCGAATCTGCAGCAGAGCCAACTAGCCCTGCGATCATGCACATCTCGACTGCGACAGGCTTGCAAGACTCGATTCGCGATGCAGTCGACGAATTCTACAACTCTCGAAAGGGCTTCTCGATCAACACGACCTACATCGTCAACTTCGTCGACCACAAACAACGACCAGTGGGTGCCATGCTTTTGGACTCAGGTGCCCAAATCAACATCGAGAACGACATCGCATGTTTCGTGGGCTACATCGAGAAGTCGGACGTGAAGATCGGCCTCGCGGACAAGAAAGTGTCTCTGCGCAACTGCGGAGTCGGCACTCGAGAGCGACGCCTCCGCGACACCGATGGCAATATATATGTGTATCGAGACACAGCGTATTATTGTCCAGACGCCGCATATCCTATCATGAGTACAGGTGAATGGGAGAAGCGCGACGCCACAGTGATTCTGAATCCAGGCAAGCGTTTTCGTCGAACAGCAAGCGGCAGGGCACTACCGGAGGACGGCAAGATGGCAGTCATCGTAGACTGCTCCGAGCGCATGCTTGTGTTGCGACAGGTCGAAGGGTGTCCGAGTCTCCATTGGGTAATGCCGATAGAAGCCACATCGGTAGAGGACATTGAGCAGAATCGCATCACCTCTCGCAACAAGCAATTTGTTGCTAGCGTGCAGGAGCTCCAGTCACGACTCGACGAGCAAGCCGACGGGCCGACAGTCAGCGACTACTCCACAAAGATCAAAAGCATTGAGCGCGATTTAGAGGCCGCTCACCTCATGCACTCACAAATCTTTGGTCTGTCACAGGAAGCCAACAAGCAGCTGATCGCAGCCGCATACGAGGCCGTCGCCGCAGCGCAGCAACCCTCGCGAGACGATCGATCGGCGTACTCCAACCTCGACTCGAAGGTTTGGTCGCATGACCTGACGAACGTGTCTACAGAGGTTGTATGCTCTCGATGCAGACAGCCCGGCCACAAGCTGGATACGTGTATATTCCCATGCAACATGTGTCACGCTGACACCGGCCACGAAGCATCATGTCCGGCAGCAACTGGTATTCTACCCTCGCAGGTAGAGCAGCTTGCAGAGCGACACATGCCACATGTTCACAAGACGCAGCATAATGGCGTGACACCACACACTGCTCCAGATTCAATGCCGATAACCCCGCACGATGTCCCACCGATGCAACTCGCACAATCTTGCGCATCTCTTCAAGTTGTGCAGGAATCGGTCGCGCAATATCTCGAACATCACCCGACAACACCTGTAAGTGATGTTGTCGAAAAAGTCATCTTGACCTTAGCAATGCAGATACCAGAGCACATGGATCTGCTAGTCGATATGACCGGCAACATCGCCTGTCTACTACAAGATGTTCGGACAGATGCGATGCAAGACGACAATATGGAGCAGGCTTGTCGCTCCATCATCACATCCGACAGCTCATCTGAGGACGCGGCTAGTGTCGCAGCGGCTAGTGTCGCCACCTCCAGAA